>JBGMQU010000047.1:0-22347 GCA_048060725.1 Gemmatimonadota bacterium
GCCGAACTCCATGTACGCGTCGGTCTCCGCGTCGTACTCGGGCCAGGCCGCGAGTCCATCGCCGTTTGGATCACCGGTTGCCGCGAAACGCACCCAGGCGCCGGCCATCGCTTCGTCCAGTCTCAGATCGGCCTCATCCGCTGGGATCCAGTCGTACCGGTTGTTGAAGACGTACCCGATCTCCATGCCGTGGTATGCGCCGAGGGCGTCGCCCCCCGGACCCGGTGAGACCCGGGTGAAGAAGTATCGATACGTCGCGTTGCCGGCGGCGCTGTGTCGCCGCGCGGCGGTGCGTGTCGCGCACGTGAACACGAAGTCCGTGACCTGACTCACGAGCGCGGACGTCACGCCGGCATCTTCGGCGGCCGGGTACAGCTCGAGCACTCTTCCCGCCGTCCGGCCCCGGGTCGACGCGACCCACTTCTCGTAGCCCTCCACGGTCCGTTCGATCGCGGGAAGATAGTACGGAAGCGTCGCGAACTCGTTCTGGTTGCTGCCGATCAGGAGCGGCACGGCGGCCTCATCGCCGTCGGCGAACACATCGTCTGTGTCCCGGGTCAGGAGCAGTCCGTCGAGAACCGCCCTCACGGAGTACGTACCGTCCACATCGTCGATCGCTCGGACGAGCGCGCCCGCATCCATCACTCGAAGTTCGGCAATCGCGGTCTCCGAGTCGGGGTTGTCGAATCCCAGCTTACGGACCAGCCGGACCCCGGCCGCTTCCCCGGTCGAACGCGGCGTCAGGCCCACCATGGGGGCCCCGCTCTGGCCGATCGCCCGTTGGAAGAGGCCCTCCGCCGCCGGCGCCGTCATCAGCAGGATGATATCCGTCGACCCGGCAGACTCCCCGAAGATCGTGACGCGGTCGGGGTCGCCGCCGAACTCGGCGATGTTGTCCTTCACCCACTGGAGCGCCGCGACCTGGTCCATCAGGCCATAGTTCCCCGATGCACCACCGGGAGACTCGGCCGACAACGCGGGGTGTGCGAAGAACCCGAGCGGACCGAGCCGGTAGTTGATCGAGACGAGCACCACGCCCCGGGCGGCCAGGCGGACGCCGTCGTATTCGCCCTGGGAACCCCGGCCCGCGTTGTTCGAACCGCCGTGGATCCACACCATCACGGGCAGGTCGGCGCCGTCCTCGAACTCGGGCGTCCAGATGTTGAGGGTGAGACAGTCCTCATCGGTCGCGGCGAGAATCGGCACGACGTCTTCGCCTGCCTCGAACGCGGCCGCGATGTTGCCGATGAACGCCGCGAGTCGATCGATCTGGGGGCAGGCCGCACCAAACTCGGTCGCGGACTGAAGCCCGCGCCGTGCGTCGGGCGGTCCCGGGGGTCGCCACCGCAGGTCGCCCGTCGGCGCCGCCGCGTACGGGACGCCGCGAAACACGGCCATCCCCGCTTCCAACCACTCACCCTGGATGCGCTCTCCTCCGGCCCGAGCGATCGGCGGCCCGTCCGTCTCCACCCGGGCCTGGCAGGCGGTCAGGACGAGGGACACCCCCAGGCCGGCCAGGGCCGCTGCGACCACTCCCCGCCCCCCCCTCGGACCGGGGCCTTTCGGACTACGGAGACTCGAAGTCACGCTTGTCCCCCAACAACACCACCGTCTGAGGGTGTTCCGCGCGCCACTCGCCGAGCGGCACGACTCCGGGCTCGACGATGAACGGAATCACGTCGCCCCGACGCGGCCCCGAGATCGCCGTCCACTCCGTGTCATCGAGGGGATACCACAGGCTCATGGTCGGCCGGTCGAACAGAATAAACGTGTTCCGGTAAACGTAGCCGCTCACACCGAACTCGAAGGACTCTCCGTCGTTCTCCCGCCCGTGCACCACGGGCAGATTTGCGAGGGGTCACCACCCGACCGTGAACGGCTTCCCGTTCGCGGTCTCGTTCACGACCTCGTGTCGATCGAGCAGGGCCGTCGGATACGCCCTGGGTTGACCGCCCGCGACATAGCCGATGACCATGATGTCGTCGGCCGTTTCCGGCCGTTCGCACTTGCGGTACGGGCTCGGCGGGATGTCCATCAGCCGCGGGTCGTCGGGCTCCACGAACAGCGGCACATCGATGGATGGGATCGCGTCGGCCCCGAGCCCGTACTGGAGTTCCGTCGGATCGACCGGCGAGTCGGTGAACTCGTACCACTCCGCGCCGGGCCCGGACTCGTCGCCGCCGGCCCACACGAAGACCTGGTCGCCTTCCCGCTTGATCTTCGCGCTTCCCTCGCCGAGAAGCCCCCGGTACTCGCTCCACACCGAGCATGTGTCCGCGGCGACGGCCACGGTGGGCTCAGCAGATCCGTCGGCCGCGTCGCCGGCGGCCCCTTCTGTCGGGGCGCACGCTCCGAGGACCGCGATCCCGACGGCCCCGGCGGCAAGCGACGCGAACGCCCCCGGTCCGATCTCAACCGATCTCATCGATGATCTCCTGTAGTCTGGTCTGTGCTGCGGTTACCCGCGGTTGCAGGTCGACGTCCGCGTCCGCCCACAGGTTCACGAACTCCGCCAGATATGCCGCCGCCTCACGAAGATTGCCGGCCTCGTATTCGAGTTCGGCGGCGCGTTCGAGCGCAGCAGCAAGATACTGCGTGTGGGGGATGACGCTCTGCCAGTGCGACGAACCGAGGAACTGCCGGTAGTGGACGAGCGCCGAGTCCGGTCGGCCCGCCGAGTCGAAGCCGCGTGCCAACAGAACCATGGGTTCCAACTCCTGCGGACGAGACGCGCTCTGACGGAATTCCTTGATCGCGTCGTCGTACCGCCCCTCCAGGCGCGCGATTTCGCCCACAATGCGGTGTTTCTGGTGGCGAAGGCCATGCTGAAAGTCAGTCGGCGTGGACGCCTCGAACTCCGCGAGAAAAGCTCGCGCCTCCTCGGGAAACCCGATCAGCAGGTAGCCTTCGGCAATGTCGAGATAGGGGCGGACGATCGGGTCCATGTCGGCGAGCGGGTACTTCTCGAGCGCCGCATCGATCCCGGCTCGATCGATGTCGCCGCGTGTCCTCTTCGCGGTAACCTCGGCGGCGACCAGGTTCCTCAGAGCCTCGACAGGCGACGCGTTCTGCTCCGCCGTCCCGGCCGCGTCGCTCCACAGCTGGACGCTCTCGACGAGGCGGCCCTGGATTCCAACCGTCATCGCGAGCCACTGAGTCGTCTGGGCCAACAGGAAGGGACTCCCGGTGACCTGATCGCGTGCCAGGCCCACCTCACGCTCCGCAGCCTCGTAGTCGCGACTCACTGCCGCCGCCCCGCTGCGGTGCCACGGCGCCCAGATCCCCGGCGCGTACACCTCGAGCAAATCCGCCGCGGAGAGCGCTCCTCCGACCTCGCCCAACGTGGCGCTCACCTGCGCGATGTTCATGAGCGGGATCGCGATAGCGCCCGCATCGGCGTTCGTCTGGGTGTCCACCGCAACAGCCCGGTGATACAGATCGAGCGCAGTCTCCAGCTCGCCGAGATTCCGGTACGCTTCCCCCAGGTTGTTGAACGCCGGCGCATCGGTCGAGTCGGCCTCGATCATCGATTCCAGGAACGGCACGGCCTGCCGCGGCTCGTTCAGGACGCCGAGGTAGTAGATGCTCGCCACGGCGTTCCGTTCGCGCTCCGTCAGGCGGTCACGGAGCTCGAATGCCCGGGTGCGCGCATCCATCGCACGGCCCGGCTCGACACCGTAGTTCGACAGCTCGATGCCCAGCCCGTTCCAGGCCGACGCGAACGTCGTGTCCAGGGCTACCGCCTCGGCGAAGAGGGCGAGGCGTCGCTGCGCATCCGCGCGCGGGAGCCGGGCGGCCTGCGTGTAGGCCCTCAACGCCGCCAGATTCGACGTCGTCACCTGCGCGAGCGGGGGCGCCGCCGCGAGCAATGCGAGCGGGTCGCCGACGCGCTCGCGGATGTGTTTGGACAGGGCGTCGATCGCGTCGAGGAGCCGAGTCGAATCCCGGGCGCTCTCGCGGCCGGAAAGCAGGATCTCGCCGCCGTCCGACGCCACGAGACTCGCGGTCAGCACGTATCCGGCACCGGCGCGCGCCACGTCGCCCGTGACGAGCGCCTTGACCCCCTCGCGCCGGGCGATCTCGTGAGCGAGGTCCTCGGTGAGCGGCGAGCCTTCCGGACGCTGCATCCTCTCCAATGCGCTCGCGACGAACCCTGGGTCCGCGAGTCGGACCGCCGTCGACTGGGACAGATCCACGCGGAGGGCCTCCGTCACGACATCGGCGAGCGTCGGGTCGTTCGTGGAGTTCTCGAAGTCGGCGAGGAGGATGACGTCGCGTTCGTCGAGCACGCCTCTCGCCACGAGTGTGCCCGCCGGTCCGATGCCGGCGGCTCGCATCCCGAGCCAGGCGGCGGTACCGAGCCCCAACACCGCGAAGGCCCCGATTCCTCCGAGGATCGCGTTCCGCCAGGACAGCACGCGCCGCCGGCTACTGACAGCCGATGGTTCGGCCGCGGCGCCCTCGCCCTGCCCGCCCCAACCCCGTTGCACGAACGCGGTGGCAATCACGATGGGCAGGCCGATCGCGAGCAGCACGAACGTCGCGCGGATGACCCACTCGGGAATCCCGAGCGTGGAGTTGAGTGTGTCCACCACCTGCAGGACCACCCAGGAGCCCGCGAGGTAGATGCCCAGCACCTGCCAGAGCGAACGCTCGTGGATCTCCTGGAGCAGATTCTTCATCGAGCGGTGGCCCTCCCGGCCCCTACGATACGGTTCTTCGTTCCGACTTCGTGATAATCGCGGGAACACCCGAGTCGCGCGCCAACTGGTTGAAGTCGTCGAGCATGTCGCCGAGCACGCGGTTCAGCATCGCCCGCGCGTCCTGCCACTCCGCTTCGAGATCCACGAGCCGCTCCGCGGCACCCGCGTTGGGCGGTAGATCCGTCCCGTCCACCTCTCCACCGAGCGTCCCGAGCTGCGTGTCGAGCATACCGGCGAAGGCGACCATGTCCTGCTGAGTCTGCCGGCGTTTCTGGAACATCACGTCTTCGAGCACGCCGATCGAGTCCGCCAGGGCCTGTCCGGCCTCGTCGAGGGCCTCCGCGCCCGGAAGTTCGGCGTCCAGCGCCTGCTTGACGACGGAGTTCACCTGGTCGCGGACGTCACGGATGTCGTTGACACCGCTGTGCAGCTCGACGAGCGCGTCCGCGATCGTCGACAGGAAACGCTGGTTGGCCGCGAAGTCCGTGTCGCCCGGGTCCATGCGCGGGTCGCCGCGCACTTCGAACGACTCGCTCAGCGACGCCGCCTCGCCCACGGTCAGACGCGCAGTGTAGGTGCCCGGCATTACGCGGAACCCGGGCACGCCGCCAAACGCGGCCACGGCTCCCTCGATCGGCGGCGGCGATTCGTTCCTCAGGTTCCACATCACCCGGTTGTGGCCCGGTTCGGCCGGCAGCGACGAGAACGAATTGCCGTCGCGCCCCGGCTCCGTGTCGGTCGAGAACGTCCGGAGCACGGCACCCGAGGAACCGACGATCTCCAGCGTCGCCACCGATCCCTCCTCGACGGGTTCGGCCAGGATGTAGTCGATGAACACGCCCTGCGGCTTGTTCTGGCCCGCCGTTGTGGGCCCCACCGCTCCGCCGAGCCCGGCGTTCACCCGGTAGGCCGTCGACGGCGGGTACAGGAAGTTGCCGGTCGCGGCGAGGACCGAGGCTCGCTGACGAAGCGGTGAGAGATCGTCGAGGATCCAGAAGGCCCTGCCCTGCGTGGCCACGATCAGGTCGCCCGCCTGCACCCGCAGATCGGTGATCGGAGTCAGCGGAAGGTTCAGGTCGAGCGACTCCCAGGAGGCACCCGCGTCGAAGCTCACGTACATGCCGAGCTCGGTGCCAGCATAGAGCAGCCCGGCGGTCTCAGGGTCCTCCCTGACAATGCGCGCCCAGGCATCGGGGTTGTCGGCGCCGATTCCGGCGTCGATGCGATCCCATGATGTGCCGTAATCGGTCGTCCGGTAGATGTACGGCGTGAAATCACCGGATTTATACATGCTGAGCGTGATGTACGCCGTGCCGGCCGCGTGTGGCGACAGGTCGAGCGAATTCACGAGGCCCTCGCCCATCCCCGCGGGCGTAACATCGGCCCACGTCGCACCGTCGTCGCGTGTGAGCTGGACGAGCCCGTCGTCGGTGCCCACCCAGATCTCGCCGGCCGCGTGCGGCGACTCGACGATCGTGAAGATCGTGTTGTATACCTCACCGCCGGCCGCCTCGTTCGTGAAGGGGATGCCGCCCGCCGTGTGCCGCTCGGGCTGATTCCGGGTCAGATCGGGAGAGATTTCCTCCCACGAGAAGCCCCGATCGCTCGAACGCAGGAGCATCTGCGCGCCGTGGTAGATGATTCGCGGGTCGTGCGGCGAGGGGACGACCGGGGCGTTCCAGTTCCACCGATACCGCATCATGTTCGCGTCGAGACCCAGCGCCATCTCCGGGTAGGCACGCACGCTTCGCACCGACCACAGCTCGGTGTCGAGCTCGGTGATAAACCCCTGAATCGACGTCGCGTAGAGGAATCGCGGGTTATCGGGGTCGAACGCGACCCACGCCGACTCGCCGCCACCCGCGTCGAACCAGTCCTTCCAGTCGATGCCGCCGGCATGCGTCGTCCAGCCGGCGATGGCGACACTCGTGTTGTCCTGCTGACCACCGTAGAGGCGGTAGGGGAAGCCGTTGTCGACGGCCAGCCGATAGATCTGCGCGGTCGGCTGGTTCTCCTGCGTCGACCAGGTTTCGCCTCCGTTGAAGCTGATCGTCGCCCCGCCGTCGTTGGCCGAGATCATGACGTCGCTGTCGAGCGGATTGATCCAGAGGTCGTGATGGTCGACGTGCGGAGTCTGGATCGTCTCCCACGTGCGACCGCCGTCGATCGAGCGCAGGAACGGCGAGTTCATCACATAAACGGTCTCGCGATCCTCAGGATCGGCGAAAATCTCGATGTAGTACCAGGCACGCGCGCGGAGCACGCGCTCGGAACTCATCTGGCTCCATGACTTGCCGCCGTCGTCGGAGCGATAGACGCCGTCCCCCTCGTCATCCGCCTCTATCAGCACCCACACGCGGTCGGGGTCGGCCGGAGAGACGTCGATCGCGGTCTTCCCCATGAGGTCGGGAAGCCCGGAGTTGATCTCCTCCCATGTATCTCCTCCGTCCGTCGACTTCCAGAAGCCGCTCCCCGGGCCGCCACTTCGGACCACCCACGGTTCGCGATCGTGATCCCACATCGCCGCGTACAGGATTCGGGGATTGGTCGGGTCCATCGCCAGGTCCGACGCGCCGGTGTTCTCATCCACGTGGAGCACGAGTTCCCAGGTCTCGCCGCCGTCGGTGGATCGATAGATGCCCCGTTCGGGGGTCGGAGTGAACGGCGACCCCTGCGCGGCGACGTACACGACATCCGGGTCGCGCGGGTGCACCCGGATTCGCGAGATCGCGAGCGTCGCCTCCAGGCCGAGGTGCGTCCACGTCCGTCCGGCGTCGGTCGAGCGATAGACCCCATCGCCATGCGAGGTGGTGACGCCGCGGACCGGATGCTCGCCCATGCCGAGGTAGATCACGTTGGCATCCGAAGGAGCGACCGCGAGCGCCCCGACCGAGGACGTCTCGAGGAAGCCGTCGGTAACGTTCTTCCACGTCATCCCGGCGTCCGTCGTCTTCCAGACGCCGCCCCCCGCTCCCCCGAAGTAGTAGGTCAGCCTGTCGGCGGCGACTCCGGCCACGGCGACCGATCGGCCGCCCCGGAACGGGCCGACGTTTCGCCATTTCATCGAGCCGAAGGTCGACTCCGAGCCGTCGGCCTCCTGGGCGACCGTCTCCTGGGCGGCGGCGGGGCTGACCAACGAGATCAGGACTGCGGCGAACGCGAAGATCGTGGTCACGGGATATGAGAATCGGAAATGTGAGGATCGGAGGAGGGGGTTTCGCATGGAACACACCTTGGAAAATTTCGGGTTCGAGCTAGCCCGTCAAAGCTAGTCCGTTTGATGGCCCTCGTGAACGGGGCGGACGACGACTCCGATCGCGCCCCGTCTCGTCAGTGCTCGCGACGGATCGCCTGTCCGGGGGCCACGTCCTCCTGAAGCACCGCATCACGAACGACGGGGGTTCCAGCCACCAGTACATAGATGATTCCGGAAGAAGCCTGGGCCGGCTCGGCGAACGTCGCGTTGTCGATCACGGTGTCGGGATCGAACACGGTGATATCGGCATCGGCGCCCACGCGGATCCGGCCCTTGTTCCCCATCTGCGGCACAAAGCTCTCGAGACGCTGCGCGGGCATGAGCGTCATCTTCCGGATGGCGTCGGGAAGCGTGAGAACGCCCTGGTCGCGCACATAGCGGCCCAGGACGCGGGAGAACGTCCCCGCCCCGCGCGGGTGCGCCCGACCGTTCACGAATGGCGTCCCATCGCTCGCAACCATGACGATCGGGTTGGCGAGCGCCGTCCGCACGGCGTCCTCCGGAATGATGTGAGCGATGACTGTCCCGCCAGTCTGCCTGCGTTCGTAGAAAGACTGCTCATCGAGTCGCTCCCCCGTCTCCACCCACTCCAGGTCCGAGAAGTCGGCGGTGAATCGTTCGCGCCAACCGGGATCGAAGATGGCGGCCTGGATGCCCGTCGAGGCTGCCGTATACGGGTAGACCTCGGTCGTCACGTCGAGACCCCGCGATTGCGCCCCTTCGATCATCTCGAGAATCGTCGGCACCTGACGGAGGCCGCTCGACCCCACGTGGACGATGTGAACGCTCGCGCCCGTGCCGGCGGCGTCCCCGATCATTTCCTGCACGGCTTCGATCGAACTCCCGGGCTCCACCGTCCCCGCGTATCTGATGTGGACGAAATTCACGACGCCCTCCTCCGCCGACATGCGGAAGAGCTGGAAGATCTCCTCGCGACGCGCCCCGGGCGTGTACTGGATGCCGTACCCGATCCCGAGCGCTCCGGCTGCGAGTTGATCGCGTAAGCGGTTCTCGATGATCCCGAGCTGCTCGAGCGAGGCGGCGCTCCGAACGGCCGCCTGCTGGCCGCCGAGCGCGGCGCCGCGAGCGCGTGGGTGCGATGCCGAGGCCCCGTAGTGGATGATCGCGCCACCCTCACGGCGCTCGTACCAGGCGTCGATGTCGCCGGCGCCGCCCTCGAGTTCGAGAGCGGTCGTCACCCCATCCTGGGCCTGAAACCGGCTGCTTACCGGGTTCTGACCGTGCGCGTGCAGGTCGATGAACCCGGGAGACACGACGAGCCCCGACACGTCGATGATCTCGCGGCCGGTGAGCGGCTCATCCGTGACCGCCCCGATGAACCCGCCGACGATGCCCACGTTGCGAATCGCGTCGAGCCCCGACTCGGGGTCGATCACGCGACCGCCGACGAGCACGATGTCGTAGTCGGGCTCCTGGGCCTCCACGGTGGATATCGTCGCGGGGAGGAGGACGGCTGCAGCGGAGACCAGCACCGCCGTGGTGGCCAGCACATGTATCGAGGGGCGACGACGAGTCATATCGACTCCGGGGTTCGAGGGTGATGGTGGGTGATTTGCAAGGCTACCCGAGCAACCCCGGGAGGAGCGTCCGCGCGACCAGAAAGCCGAGGAACGTCCCGAGGGCGGTCCCGAGCGACCCGATGAGGACAGCCGGCAGAACGAGATCGCTGCGTCCGAGGCTGCGGGCGAGCGCGAGCGCCGACGTTCCCCCGCCCACGTTCGCCTGAGAGGCGACGGCCGCGATGTCTACGTCGAGGCGGAGGATCCACGCGGCCCCGAAGGTGATCGTCCCATGGACGATCACGAGCACGAGTGTGAAGACGAGCAGCGTCACTCCCAGACCGCCGATCTCGGCCAGCGCGCCCACGTCGCAGAACGCGCCGATCACGGCCAGGAAGAGATATACGCCGAACAGACCGAGCGTCCGGCTCCCCGCCAGGACGCTGACCGCCGGGATCTGCGCGAGCACCAGCGCGATGATGGTGAGGATGATGATCGCCGGAAAATCGACGCCGAGCCCGCCCAGCCAGGCCGCGAGCACGTTCGACGTCCACAGCACGCCGAACCCGATGGCGAGCACCAGCGCCAGATCGACGGGATGCAGGTTCTCCGTATCCTCTTCCACTCCCAGATCGACCTCGCGGGCCACGGCGGATGTGACGTCGTCCCCGACCCGTCGGGCCCACAGGGGCCTAAGCACCCGCGGCAGCGCGATCGTCGCGGCCATCCAGATCGTCGTCATGATCGAATCGACCGCCGCGGCACCGCCGAACAGCACCGCCTCCCGCATCATGTCGTACTCGATCGCGATCGCGTTGAAGTTCACGCTCCCGCCAGTGTAGGTCCCCGTGAACATCCCGCCGATGGCGTGATACATGGGGCCGACCCGAACCGGGCCGTCGACCGCCCACATCGCGACGAGCACACCCACGACCGTCCCCAACGACCCGATGACAAACAGCGAAATGATCGGGACGCCCGCCTTCAGGATGTCCCGCAAGTTGACCTTGAGCAGCAGCCACACGATCGCGAGCGGCGCCACGGTGCCGAAGATCGCGTCGTACACCGGCACCGGATCGGCCTCGGTGGACGTCGTCGGAATGAGCCCGAAGTTCGCGACGACCGCCGTGGCGATGATCACGATCAGCGCCGTTCCGACATGCTTCAACCACGTTCGCCGCACGGCCCATTCCGTGCCGACGATGATCAGCGTCAGCACGGTCAGGATGTAGAGACTCTGATCCGTCATGTGGCCCGGGGGATTCTCACTGCGCTAGCAGGAATACCCGCGGGGCGGCGCCGGCGGTTTTTCCGGCGGGTAGTACGGCGGTTCATCCGTCGTATCGATGTGCACGACGATCACCTGCGGCACCCCGTTCTCGGCCCGATCGAGTGCCTTCGGGAGCCGCTCCTCCAGTTGCTCCGGCGTCGTCACCGGATAGGCGTCCGCGCCCAGGCCCTCCGCGAACTTGCAGAGGTCCGGGTTCCCGATCTCGAACTGCTGCTCCCAGTCCGGCGGCTGGCCGAACTCGAACGTCATCCCCTGACTCACCATCCGCAGATTGTTGTCGTTGAGGACGATCCAGACCGCGCCGACTCCGTGCTGTGCCGCCGTGGACACCTCGTTGCCGTGCATGAGAAACGCGCCATCGCCGACGACCGCCACGCACGGGTGGTCGGGCGCTCCGAACTTGCCGCCGATCACCGATCCGACGCCGAACCCCATCGGCCCCATGGCGAGGGCGCTGTGAATCTCGAGCGGCGAGTTCACGACGAGATAGTGCACGCACCAGCCCACGCAGTTGCCGGCGTCGACGAAGATGTGCCCGCCGCCCTGCCGCTGAGTGCGCCGATTCATCTCCTCGTTCAACGTGGCCATGATGCGGGCGGGGTGAATCGGGTCCGCGTCGGACGAGCGCCACTCGGGGTTCTTCCACGGAGACGTGTGCTTGATCTCCATGAGGAACTCCTTGCGCTCGGCCACCCATTCCGGATCGGGCTCGTTCGCCTCGCCCAGATCGCACAGCTGGTCGATGACACGGCCGACTTCGGCCACGATCCCCTGCTGGATCTCCATCGTGCGCCCGATGCAGGCCTGGTCGAGGTCGACCTGGATGAACGCGTGGGTGGGCGGAAGAAGCTGTTTCCAGTTCCCCGTGGACAGGCCGCCGAGGCTCGAGGCGAGAACGAGGAGGTTGTCGTAGTTGGAGACGACCGTGTCGCCTTCCTTCTTCCCGATGTACTCCGACGGCCAGAGGCAGGTCGCGATGCCCATGTTCCGAAGCGACATGGCGTCGTTTTCCGGATAGATCCCCTTTCCGTCGGGCGAGGTGACGATCGGGATCGCGTATTTGTTGAGGAACTCTACGAAACGATCGCGCCGCGCCCGATCTCGAAGAGCCGTTCGAGTGCCGTTTCCGATATAGACGAGCGGACGTTTCGACGTCTCGGGATTCGTGAGTGTTTCGAAGGCCTTCTTCACCTCCTCGGGGTCCGAGCCCTTCGGCGTCGTGCGGTAGTTCTCCGGCCCGAGCGGAAACTGGAACCGGTCGTACTTGCAACCGGCGATGTCGGCCGGAAGGCTCACGTGCGACGCTCGGTGCGGCGTCGAGAGCGCGTCACGGAGGGCCTGGGTAAACAGGACCTTGAAGTTCATCGGGTTCGTGATCATCGCGCTGTAACGCGACGCGTTTTTGTAGATGGCGTTCACGTCCAGGCTCGCGTCGATGCCTTCCTGGAGATACCCCATCCCGAAGTACCGCTCGGCGATCTCGCCCGTGATCGTGAGCACCGCCGTGTGCGAATTCTGCGCGTTCATCGTCCCGGTGAGCGCGTTCGTGGCACCCGGTCCCGAGGTGACGAGCAAAACGCCCAGTCCGCCCGTGACCCGCGAATACCCCCCGGCTATGTAGCCCGCACCCGTCTCCTGACGGCAGATGATGTACTCGATCTCGTCCTGGTTACCGAGTGCATCGAGGAGCCACATGTTCGCGTGTCCGGGGAGCCCGAAGATCTTCGTGACCCCTTCGAGGCTCAGGTAGCGAAGCAGAACCTCGCTGACGGTGGGGTGCTCATCCTCCCTGATGGACCCTCGCTCGAGAACCTCGTAGTACGAAGTCTCCTGCGGGGTGTGATCTCCGGGCAAACCGGAGAAAGCATCGCCTTTTCGCATGAGGATCTCCTGCACAGGGGGATGGGTTCGACCGCTGGCCCGTCGACCGGCGGTCGAACATCTTAGGTGACGCCGCCGGGTTCGGTAAGACCGGGAGGCACGTTTCAAGACCGGGAGGCACGTTTTTCGGCCTCACGCACCCGGGAAGACATGACCGAACTGCGCGACACTCTCTCCAGCTTCCTTCCGCGCGTTCTCGCCGACCACGTGGAAAGCGGGACGACGCCGACGCCTCCGGCGGTCGCCCACATCGAGGGCGCGGCCCTGGTATGCGACATTTCGGGGTTCACGCGGTTGGCGGAGGAACTCGCCGAGCAGGGCCCGGCCGGGGCCGAACTGCTGGGTGCCGCTCTCAACGAGTCGTTCGGGAGACTCATCGACGTCATCGTGGAGCACGGCGGCGACGTCCTCACCTTCGCGGGCGACGCCATGCTCGCCTTCTGGGAGACGAGCGACCAGCTGGACCTGTCGGGCGCAGTGCAACGCGGGCGAATCGCGGGCGCGCGGATGCAGCAGGCCAACGAGGAGTTCGGGCCGGACGGCGGGACGCCGCTGTCTCTACGGATCTCGATCGGGGCCGGGCAAGCGTCGCGAACCTTCGCTGGAGACGCCGCCGGGCCCCTCACCGTTCTGACGCTGGGGCCGGCGATCGAGCAGGCGCTGAACGCCAACGCGGACGCGCCACCCGGTGGCGTCGCGCTTTCCGCCGAGGCCGTGGAACTCGCCGACGCGGCGCCGCCACCCGACACGGGGCCTCCAGACGCCGCGGCGATCGTCGATCGGCCGGCCGTCGCGCCGCCCGCGTCGCCGCCCGCGTCGCCTTCGGTGAGCGACGGGACCGTCGAGGGCTTCCGGCCCTTCGTCTCGCACCCCGTGTGGACCCGGCTGGAGGCGGGGCAGGATCAGTGGCTCGCCGAGCTTCGACGCGTCACGGTCCTGTTCATCCTCCTGCCCGGACTCGATGACGAAACGGCGGCGTCGGACGTGCAGCGTGTCGTGGAGGTCGTCCAGCGCGAGCTCGGGGCGTCCGAAGCGACGATCAACAAGTTCAACGTCGACGAGAAGGGCGTGAGCGTGGTGGCGGCGCTCGGTCTGCCACCGCTCGCGCACGAAGACGATGCGGCTCGGGGCGCACGTGCGGCCCTCGACGTGCGCGCGGCGCTCGAGGGAATCGGATGGGATGCCGCGATCGGTGTGGCCACGGGCCGAGCCTTTTGCGGAGCCGTGGGGAACGCACGCCGCCGCGAGTACACGATGATCGGTGACGTGGTCAACCTCTCGGCCCGGCTGATGCAAGCCGCCCACCGAAACACCGACGTTCAGCGGATCCTCTGCGATGAAGCGACCGCGACCGGCGCGGGGGAGGCCGTGGGGTTCGAACCTCTCGAAGCCATCCGCGTGAAAGGCAAGGCAGAGGCCATCAGGGTCTTCGCGCCCGGGGAGCCCGAGACCGCGGAAGTGGCCCCCCGGTCCGATGTCGTCGGGCGGGCGGAGGAGGCGGGGGTCATTCGGGCGCTGTTCACCGATGTTCTGGCAGCGTCTACCCGCGTCGTCGTGGTAGAAGGAGAGGCGGGGATCGGTAAGTCCACGCTGCTCCACCCGGTACGGGAGTCCGCCCGCGGGGAAGGGCTCGAGATCTGGGCCGGCGGCGGCGATCCGCTCGGCCGCGGTGCGCCCTATCACGGGTGGCGTCCGATCTTTCGGGCGCTCGGCGAGGCCGGCGGCGGGGCGGCCCGTCTGGTGAAAGATCTCGGTGACGAGTTCTCCGGCCTCGAACCGCTGCTCGGAACGGTGCTTGGAAAGCCCCTCCCCGAAACCCCCGAGTCGAGCGCCCTGTCGCCCGAAGACCGACTCGCACGCACGCGCGACCTTCTGCTTCGCGTCCTCGCCCGGTCCGCCACCGACTCGGCCACGCTGATCGTGCTCGAGGACGGCCACTGGCTGGATTCCGCGTCTCTCCACCTCGCACTCGACGTTGCGCGCCGGCTGCCTTCGCTCCTCCTCCTGGTCACGAGCAGACCGTTCGGAGCCGGATCGCCGCCCGAGCTGGTGGGGCTGACGACGCTCCAGAACGCGACGCATCTCGTGCTGGAAGGCCTTTCGCCGACGGACTCGGAGCGTCTGGTCTGCCAGTGTCTCGGGGCCACCTCTCTGTCCAGGCGGCTCAGCGCCCTGATCGCCGAGAAAGGTGGGGGCAACCCGCTGTTCATCGAGCAGCTGGCCTATTCGCTCCACGACACCGGCGTCATCCGCGTCGAGGATGGCAGGGGCTTCGTGCCCCGGCACGTCGATCTGGGCGCGGTCGAGTTCCCCGACACCGTCCAGGGTGTGATCACGGGCAGACTCGACCGGCTCGCCCCCGGCGGGCAGCTGGCGCTCAAGGTGGCGAGCGTGATCGGGACCGAGTTCGAGCAGGCGATGCTCGAGGATCTGTATCCCGTCTCGTCCGGGCAGGAGCCGCTTTCCGCTGCCCTCGCTGGCCTGGTGGCGGCGAACCTGCTGCAACGCCGACCCGATGCGGGGGCCGACTGCTACGGGTTCTCGCACGCCATCACCCGGGACGTGGCGTACGGGCTCATGCTCTTCGATCAGCGGCGGGGGGTCCACCGTGCGGCCGCGGAATGGTTCGAGCGGACGCACGCGGACGATCTTCCGCCGCACTTCCCAACCCTGGCATATCACTGGAGCAAGGCCGAGGACGGAGAAAAGGCGATCCCGTATCTCGAGCTGGCCGCGAAGCAGGCGTTGTCGGAGGGGATGTCGCGAGAGGCCTCCCACCGCGGCCTGGATGCAGCCGGCATGCTCGGCGTCGAGCTACCGCGGGATCCGGCGGAAATCGAGCCGTCCCTCGGCGCGTTGATGGGCGAGATCGCCGAACTGATGGCCGGCAGGCGCCCGTCCGATCTGATGGCGCTCCCGGCCGCCGAAGATGAAGCCGTGATACGGGCGACCGGGATCATTCTCGACAGCCAACCCGCAGCGGCCATGAGCCAGCAGCAGATGCTGTTCGCGATCATGGCGCTCCAGAACTTCGCCCTCACCCTCCGGCATGGAAGCAGCCATTTCTCGCCCGGCGTGTACGCGGTGTATGCCTCGGTGGTCCGCGCCATGACGGGCGACAGCGCGGGCGCACACGAGATCAACCGGGTCGCCCTCGAACTGGCCGATCGGGCGGGGGGCGAGTTCACCCCCTTCGTGGGGTTCGTACACACCTGGCTGATCAACTTCTGGGTGGAGCCGCTCGCGACGAACTTCGAGCTTGCCCGCCGGTGCGCGGACCTGGCGTTCGAGCGCGATGACATCCTGTACGGAGCCTTCAACGCATCGGCGCTGCCGACATATCTCACGTCGGCGGGAGTGCCGCTGGAACGGGTCGTCGAAGCGGCGGAGGACGGCGCTGCCCGGATCGCCGACCGCGTGCATTCCTCGGCCTTTCACTGTCGTCACGAGCGTCAGTTCGCCAGGGCCCTCATGGGTCGTACGACCGACGCGCTGGGGTTCACCGACGACGTGTACGATGAGGAGAAGGACGTGGCCTCGGTGCTCGAGAGCGAGGCCCCCAACCAGATCGGCTACTTCCTCACCTCGAAGGTCCAGCTGCACTACTACTACCGGCAGTTCGAACAGGCGGCCGAGATCGCGCGACAGACGCTGCCGCTGCTCCCCGCGTTCGAGGGGCAGGCCCGCGAACCCGACTTCGTGTTCTTCCACACACTGTCGCTGCTGGGACTCGCCCAGGAACGAGAGGAAGACGACCGCACGGCGCTGCTCGGGCAGGCGGAGGAGGGGTTGGGGAAGCTGGAGCGCTGGGCGTCCGTCTGCGAGGCCAATTTCGGCCACAAGCTGGGCATCGCCCGGGCCGAGGCCGCGCGAGCCGAGGGACGGCTGTCCGACGCGCTCGCGATGCTCGACCGCGCGGCCGAATCGGCGGAGAACCACGGGTATCTGCAGCACGCGGCTCTCGGGCACGAACGTGCCGCCGACGCGGCGCTGGATACCGGCGATCGGGAGCGCGCGGGCCGCTCACTCGACGCTTCGCGCGACCTCTGGTCACGCCTGGGCGCGACGCGGAAGGTGGAAGACCTCTCAACGGCCTATCCCGAATTGTAAGGGCGAACCTTCAGCCGTTCCGGCGTAGCAGCGTGGCCGTGGCGCCGATATCGGTCGTCAGGCCGAGAATCACGAGCCAGTCCCTGTCGATCCGGTCGTACTCGCTGGCGAACGTCACCGGGACGCTCGCGACCGTCATGTTCGCGTACTTCTCGATCGTGCTCAGATACTGCCCCGGTTCGAGCGCCTCGTTCCACGCATCCATGAGGCGGGCAGAAGCCTGGTGGGTGATCAACGTGATGTCCTCGGCACGGAGGTCGTGCTTCGCGAGGAGGCCTTCGATCAGCTTCACGGGCGCGTTCAGCCCGAAGTCCTTGAAGACCTTCGCGCCCTCGGCGGTCAGGTGGAAATACGGAGACGTGTGCGCGACTTCCGGGATCCCGCCGATCGTGCCGGCTGGCCAGGGAGGCGTCTCGTGCCACTGGATCACGTCGCCCCGCATCTGCATCGCCCCGTAGTCCTTCGACTGGACCACGCTCGCGATGTCGACGTAGCGGAACGCCTTCGGGTCCATGGTGGGCGCCACGACGCAGGCCCCAGCCCCGTCTGACGCCGACACCGCCTGCCGGGTCTCGTAGGAGACGAACCGCGTCCAATCGCTGCCGAAGACGATCAGACAGTTACGCGCCTGCCCGGCCGCGACCAGCGCGTTGGCGATCGCGATCGCCTCCATGTAGCCGGAGAAGTTGTGATCCAGCGGCAACAGCAACGAATCCGTGCGGAGTCCCAGCCGCGCGTGCACCTGGGCGAGGGCATTCGGGGTCACGAACTCGCCGATCGAGCCGTACCCGATCGTCACGTCGACGTCTTTCGCCTCGATCCCCGCGTCTTCTAGCGCGCGGCTGGCCGCCGGGGCCATGATGTCGACCAGCTCCACTCCCCAGGGGAGCACTCGCCGGTATTCATAGCCATAGAACAGCGCGCCCGCTCCGGCGGGCATGTTCTCCTTGAGCCAGTTGAAGATCGGCGCGTCGTTCCCCCGCCGCGTCTCCGGAACATCGAATCCGGACCCGGTGATCGCGATGCGGGACCAGGCGTTTATTCGCTCATGATTCATTCTGTTTGCACGGATTCTGACTGGGGTCGTTCGGATCGAACGCGATGATCCATCCCGGAGCCCTCAGGCCAAAGTGGTCCTGGAGAACGATTTCGGCCGTCTCCAACGCCCCTTCCACCCATCCCTGCCCATGCGAATACGCTTCGCCGGTGATGTAGACCGGCACGTTCGGCTTCGGATTCACGATCTTCGGAACGATCGCATACGAATCCGCGTGAATGTTCCAGAAGTTCACGCCGCCGCCATACGGATCGTCCCTCCATACCTTGAACGCGGCCGCATACGGAGCCGGCGCATAGGCCGCTCCGTGCATGTCCATGATCTGACGGTGCGCCTCGTCCACCATCGCCTTCGGCGCCTCGTACGGCTCCCAGTTCTTCGAGCCCGGAAACTCATCGCACCGCGGGTCCACGCCGTCCTCCGCGTGCAGGTACAGCTGCCGGTCGGCGTCCTCGTGCGGTTCGTGGGATTCCTGAAACCCTCTCCAGAAATCGACGTTCACGCCGTCGTCGTAGATCTCGAGAACAGCGTTCTGGCAACGGTTCGCGCCGGTCTCGCCCTCGCCTTCCACCCCCCAGTAGTAGCACTGACGAACGGGCAGATCGGTGATCGAGTGGCCCTGTTTCACTCCCACTCCCTCCCACCAGGGATACGGATAGGCGAGCACCATCTTGAACAGCGGGTTGGGGGTAACCGAGCCGATCATCTCGTGCACGTCCGGGTTGTCCGGCCCCAGGACGGCCCCGGTCTGGTCGATCAGCTCGAGCGATCGCCTCGGCATCGAGAGGACCAGCGAACGGGCGAGGATTTCCTGTGGCGCACCCCACGACCCGTCCGGCTCCTTCGCGCACATCATCAGTGAGACCCCGACGGAGCCGTCCGGAAGGCTCGCCACATCGAACGACTTCAGTCGGTGCTCGAGGTGCAGCTGGCCGCCGGCTTCGGTGAACAGGCTACCCAGCTTCTCCGGCAGGCCCTCGAACCCGTCGGGAAACGAAAAGTATTTCGCGTCGGGAGCAAAGTCGAAGTTCATGAGGATCGTGTCGAGTGCGTTCCAGTTCCAGAATGCGGTGTCGTACCCGACCGTCTGCTGGGCGAACCGGCGGCCCTCGCTGGAGAGCCCCTTCGAGAGGAGGTTCCAGAAGCCCCATTCGTGGAGCCGCTTCCCCTCGAACACGAACTCGCGTAGGAACGTCTCCATCGCCTTCGTCTGCAACTGCGTCGCACCGGCGAGCAGCTGATTCAACACCTGGAACAGCAGTTGGCCGGCCCCCCCGTTTTTCACCGCGACCCACTCGGCCCAGGTGAGCTGGTAGGGAACCTTCGCGGGGTCGGCCAGCTCGCTGGCCCGCAGACGCTCGCCACGCAGGTAGTAGATGTTGTTCGGCTCATCCACCGGGAAGCACTGGATGGGCATCTCGAGGTAGTGGACGAGCGAATTCATGTAGGTCTGGCTCGACATGTACCGCATGCCACCAAGCTCTACCGACAGGTCCGGCGTCCCCGGCGGGCGAACCGACAGCAGCCGGCCGCCGAGGCGATCGCTCATTTCGAAGAGCCGGATGTGTTTCGGCGTCGCGCCGGACTCGGCGCTCGCCGTCAACAACCTCCAGCCTGAATACACCCCCGAAACCCCACCCCCCACGATTGCTACGTCAAGAACTTCCGGGTTCGTCTCGGTCATGAATGGCTCGGTCCGTATGGAAGGAATGAGCGACCGCGGACCCGAGGTGTGGTCCGCGATCGCGGGTTCAACGCAAATTCCACGCGCGCGTCAGAGACGTTGCGCGGCCCGCAGGCGAACGTCACGCCCCTAGAAGGTGTAGGTCAGTCCACCGAGAATCCGGCGGCCGATCACGGACCCGCCATAAATCTGGTAACGCTGCTGGTCAAAGAGGTTAGTGGCGACCACCCGGAACCGAAGAGCGGGCGTGACGGGATAGCTCACCCGCGCATCGACCGACTGAGCGGACGGGATCGGGCCCGCATAGATGCCCGAGGCCCAGTCGTATCGATCGACGAGTCGAACGCTCACTGCTGCGCGCAGCCCACGGGGATTGTCGTAGGAGGAGAACAGGCTGCCCTTGTGTTTCGGCGTGTTCGCGAGCAATGCACCGCCGGAGAAGCCTTCATCGATCGACACGGTGGTGTGGAAGTAGGTGTACGATCCGCCGACCTGCACACGATCGGCGACCTGCACCTCCGTTCCCAACTCGAGGCCGTACTGCTCCGCATCGTTCGCGTTTCCGATCGAGAGCACGAACGCGTCGCCGCCGTCCTGCAGCCGCGTCAGCCCCCCGCCGAACGTCTCGAGCACGATCTGCTCGACGATCGGCTTCGCCCCCTCGGCGACGCCATCGGGAGCCGTCCAGGGTTGATAGGTGGGATTCACCCCCGGCAACAGCTCGGTGATGAAGTTCGTGATCTTGTTGTAGAAGACGTCGGCCGTGAGGAAGACGCGGTCGGCAATTCTTCCCTTGTAACCCAGCTCGATGCTGTTGACGTTCTCCACGCCGAGGTTACGGTTCCCCAGGCCGAGCGCGGGAACGGCCGCGGAGTTCCCGAACAGCTCGCCTTCCGGAACGCCGTCGAGGGCGGGACCCAGCTGCGGATCCGCGCGGAGCCCGGCCTCCAGGCCCGTCAGGTCGAGCGGCGGTCCCACGGCGACGGACAGGAAATACTCGAGCGTGCTGCCGGTCTGGAACGCGCGTCCGTAACCCAGATGCACCTGCTGATCCGGGGTCGGCTCGAAAACGAGCGCGAGCTTCGGCGATACCTGAGAATCGAACAGATTGCCGGCGTCGAACCGGCCGGCCGCCACTATGCTCCACATTGCCGTGATCGGGAAATCGATCTGACCGAACATCGAATACATCTGGTCGTTTCGATCGTCATCTTCCGGCGGCAGAATCGAGTTGTCCGTCGAAACGTATGTGTTTCTGGCCGATCCTCCCGCGACGATGCGCGTCCCGCGGTCATCGATCACACGGTTGAGCTGTCCCTCGGCGTGCAGGATATGCGACACCTCCTGGATCGGCTCCCCCGAGGCCAACGAGAACTGATCGCCCGAGATCCTCCCGGAGTAATAGGCCATCACGTTGAATCCGGGTTTGTCCCAGGCGAGACGGGCCCAGGGCCGCCAGGCGTCGAGAATCTGGATGCGCCCGATTTCCGTGACGAACGTCTGGTTCTCGACCCGGGCGGCTCCCGCCTCGGCGGTGAACACGGACCCGTCGTCCGCGTACAGGTCGACGCGCGCCGACCCGTAGAGATTCAGAAGGTCCTCGCGGTCTCCGGTGGAGGCCGACGGCGTACCCGGCGGGCCCTCGGTCTCCTGTCCCTGAAGAGGCCGCAACTCGAACCCCGGAGGCGGCGTGTTGACCAGGTCGTCGGAGCCGATCGCGTCGGCATACTCCCGCTCGAGGTCGCCGAAGTTCGTACGTGAGCGACTCCACGTGTCGCCGCTGTAGAACCCGAAGTTGACCTTGTAGCCGACCTTGTAGTTCGAGCTGACGCCCGCGTGCCGAAGGTCGCCGCGCAAGGTGTTCAGACCGCCGCCGCCCAGCGTCAGCTTCGTCCCGACGATCTGCCTCGGCGGAGGCGTCACCATGTTGAGCACGCCGCTGAACGCGTTCGGGCCGAAGAGCGCAGACGAGGGGCCCCTGACCATCTCGATCCGCTCCATGTCCTCGAGCGGCATGCTCATGGCGGACCATTCCTGAGCGCCGAGGAACGCGATCGCCAGGTCGCGTCCGTCCTGGAGCACGAGCACACGACGCGTGAGCGACGCGTTGAACCCGCGCGAGTTCACGTTGAAATCGTTCACGCCGCTCTGTACCACGTCGACGCCCGGCATTCGCTTGAGGACCTGCGGCACCTGACCGGTGAGTGACAGATCGTTCGCCTCGCCCTCATCTACCACCGACACGGCCGCCGGCGCCTCCACGATGCGCTGCGGGTGCCGCGCGGCCCCCGTGACGATGATCTCGGTCTGCGAGATGGGCTGCAGCTCGAACGTGATGTCGAGGCTCAGCGTCTCACCCGAGGAGATCTCCACGGCGAGCTCGACCGGACGATACCCGAGCCGGTAGGCGCGCAGCGTGTAGCTGCCGGCCGGGACGTCCGCGAGCCGAAACGCACCGTCGCTGCCGCTGAGCGTGACGAAGCGGCTCTCGAGGAGGGAGATCTGCGCGCCGGAGACCGCGCCGCCGAGCGCTTCGCTCACCGTTCCCAGGATCTCTCCGCTCTGGGCCGAGGCGGCTCGCGGAGCGAACACGGAGGCCAGGACGAGACCGAACGTGACGACCGGAACGAACGGCGAAACGGGGCGGGGGAACCTTCGCATGGAACACCTCGGGGCCTGAGTGCTCGTGTGTGGTCGGGGCAAATCGCCCCGTTCAAGGTACGCTCGTTACACGGAATTGGCCCGTGTCACGGGTCAAACCGGTGTCGTGTCGTCCGAGGTGGGGGTGGAAAGACAGGCGGCTCGTGCCTTCTCGAGTCGGCCGGGCTCACCGACGTCGAGGAAC
>JBGMQU010000048.1:0-22032 GCA_048060725.1 Gemmatimonadota bacterium
TGGATCGAGACGCTGACGCACGACGAAACCGTCCCGGACCGCGTGCGCAGCCGCCCCGCGTACGCGGGGCTCCTCCCGGCCTACATGCTGGGTGGAACGCTGGCGGCCCTGGGGGCGGGGCGTTGGGGTCTCGACGTGGTGCACGTGCACTGGCCGTTTCCGCACGCATGGTTCGGCGCGGTCGCCCGGGCGATGTCGCGACCCACGACGGCGCTCGTGGCGAGCTTCTATTCGGTCGAGCTTCGCTGGATCGAGCGGTCGATGCCGGCGCTGACGCCTCTTCTTCGCTGGACGATCGAAACTGCGGATGGAGTGACGGCGATTTCCACCTCGACGGCCGACGCCGTCCGTCGGTACACCGAGCGCGACGTCCGTGTGATTCCGTTTGCGGCGGCGGCAGGGGAACGGGGCGCCTCGGAGCGCATGTCGCGAACCGCTCGAGGCGTAGACGATACGCTCGAGATCCTCTTCGTCGGTCGGCTTGTCGAGCGGAAGGGGGTCGAGGTGCTCGTGCGTGCAGTCGAGGAACTCCGTGACACCGTGGACGCCCGTCTGACGGTGATCGGAGAGGGACCCTGGCTGACCCGCATTCGCGACGCGGCCGCGACCCTCGAGGTCGACGGGCACATACGGTTTCTGGGCCGCGTGGACGAGAAGACCCTCGGGGAGGCCTACGAGGCCGCGGACGTATTCGTGTTGCCCGCCGTCGTGGATGCCAAGGGCGACACGGAGGGTCTCGGGGTCGTTCTCCTGGAAGCGCTGCAGGCCGGCGTGCCCGTGGTCGCATCGGATGCCGGAGGCATTCCCGACATCGTGCACGACGGCGAGACGGGCTGGCTGGTGCCGTCGGGCGACGCCCGTGCCCTCGCCCGCGCCCTCGCGGAGGTCGCGGCAGACCCGGCCGAGGCCGCCTGTCGGGTCGAGCGCGGACGGCGTCTCGTCGAGACTCGCTTCTCCGTCGACGGGATCGTCGCGGCCCTGAGCGAGTGCTACGAAGACGCCCGGTCGAGACGGTCCGGCCGTTCCGGTCGCGGAGGAGGACGCGCGTGACCGGCGGGAAACCGGCCGGGCATTCCGCCTCGGGAGGGCCGGACGGTATCGCGGGGACCGCCGGGTCGGGAGACTACTATGCCCGTCGCGTCACCAGCCCGGAGTACCGGAAGAGCAGGGTGGACCGGGCCGAGGTCATCCTCCATCTCCTGCATGACCGGCTCCGGAGCGCCCGACGGATCGGCGACGTCGGGTCCGGTACCGGCATCATGAAGACGGTGCTGGAGACAAAGTCTGGTAACACCATTGTGGGCTTCGAGTTGGACGTGTCGTTCGTCGTCGATCGACAGCGGGTCGTCGGGGCGGATGCTTGCCGACTACCGGTGCCGGACGGGTCCTTCGATCTGCTCATCCTGAACCACGTTTACGAACATGTGAGGGATCCGTCGGGTCTTTTTCGGGAGGCATGGCGCGTCCTGGCGCCCGGCGGGGCCGCCTACGTCTCCGCCGGTAGCCGCTTCGCGGTGATGGAGCCCCATTATCGGCTACCGTTCCTGAGTTGGCTCCCGCGAGGTGTGGCGGATCGGTACCTTCGTGCGAGCGGGCGGGGGGATAGCTATGCCGGCGTCCACTTCCTGACGTACCGGCCGCTGGTGAACCTGATGAGATTGCCGGGCTTCGACGTTCGTGACGCGACGGAACAGGCGCTGCGCGAACTGCTGGGACCCGAACGCGGAGCGAGGTGGCGTCCTGTCTGGAAGCTTCTCGAAGCGGTGCCGGGCCGGGTGCGTGCCGCGGTTTTGCGCGGCGGGTCGCCGCAGTGGTTCTTCCTTCTCGAGAAACCGGGTGAGTGAATCGCGGGTGAGTCCAAACGATGAGTGAGATGGCCGAGACGAAGCGGGAGTTCCCCGTCGTGTGGCTGTTTCTGGCCGGGGCAGCGGTCGTCACGATGTGGTTCTATCGGGACTTCATCTTCCACCCGGAGCAGCTGATCTTCGGCTCCGACATGCTGCTCGAAGGGTACCCGCTCCGGCAGTTCTTCGTGGACGAAATCGGGTCGGGACGGGGAGTGCCTCTGTGGACGCCGCACGTATACGGAGGCATGCCCTACGTGGCGCTGCTGCCCGGACCGATCTTCTATCCGACGACCGTACTGTATTTTCTGATGCCCCTGTACCGCGCCATCGGGTGGACGTTCGTCCTGCACACGTTCCTCGGCGCCGCCTTCGCGTACTTCCTCGCTCGTTCTTTTCGCCTCCGGCCCTGGGCGGCGGCGGTGTGCGGCACGTCGTTCATGCTCACCGGGTACATCACGTCGCACCTGTTCGGGGGACAGGACGGCCGGATGTTCGCCATGACGCTGATTCCGCTCGCGTTCGGGTTGCTCGAGCGTGGGCTGCGGGGCGGGGAAGTGCGCTGGTTCAGCGCGTTCGCGCTTGTCGTGGGCGTCCAGATCCTCACACCGCACACCCAGGTCATGTACTTCTCGTCCCTCGCGCTGGCCCTTTACGTCCTGTGGCACCTGGTCGTTCGGGTCCGGCCGACCGAAGGCGGCGTGGGCCGGTTCGCACGGCCGGCTCTCCTGGCGGGCGGGGCCTTCCTGGCTGCCGCGGGGGTAGGTGCGATCCAGCTTCTTCCAACGCTCGAACTGCTCGGTCACGTCACCCGGCAGGCGACCGAGACGGGGTACGATTTCGCCGCATCATACGCGCTACCCGTGCAGGAGCTGACGGCGTTGTTTCTTCCCGATCTCATCGGTTCGCTGCCGGGATCCTACTGGGGGTCGAACGGCATCAAGCTGCACACGGAGTACCTCGGGGCGGTTCCGCTGGCGCTCGCTCTGTTCGCGGTCGCCGCCGCGTTCGGGCGTGGCCTGGATCGCGACGGTCGTCGAGTCGTCTGGTTTCTGGCCGGAGCGAGCGTGCTGGGGATTCTCTTCGCGCTCGGCTCCGCGACGCCGGTGCACCGGATCGCCTATGCCGTAGTTCCGATGATCGCGAGCTTCCGAGCGCCAGCCATGATGATGAGTGCCGTCGTCACGTTCGTGGCGTTGCTCGCCGGCTTCGGGTGGGAGGCGGCGCTCCGGCAGCGAGACGATGGGGGGGCGACGCGCATCTCGTGGATCTGGCTCGCGGCGCCGGGCGTTCCGATTCTCCTGCTGGGTCTCGTCGCGGCGATCAACCCGCAGGGCCTCATGAGTTGGGCGCTGCTCGCGTGGTATCCGGCCGGCTGGCCTCGACAGCCGTCTGCGGAGCTTTCCGCGGCGCTGGGGACGACGGGGATTTTCCTCGTCGCCGGTTTCGGCCTCGCCTGGGGCCTGGCGCTGGCCGTGGGTCGCCGAAAGGTCAGTGAACTCGCGGTCCTCGCCCTCCTCGCGTTCACCGTGGGTGATCTCGCACGCGTGGGTTCCCGTTACCTGTCAGCCCAGCCGGCGGACGCCTACCTCGGGAGCGATGCCGTGCTCGACGCGCTGCAGGCCGAGGCGAAGCCCGGGGAGCGGATCTGGGCGGTCCAGCTGGAGCAGCCGATGTATCGGCCGAACCGCTTCATGTACTACGGACTCTCGTCCGCCACGGGGAGTCAGAAATTCGTCCTCGATCCCTACGCGAGGTTGATCGGCGCCGTGGGGATCGACGAGGTGTTGATGCAGATGGGTAGCGTCCTCGTGCCCCTGCTCGACATACGGTACTTGATTACCCGAAGCGAGCAGCCGGAAGGACAGTTGGAATTCATGGCTCGGGCGAACGGTCGGCTGCTCTATCGTCTGCCGAATCCCGTGCCGCACGCGTTCTTTCCGGCGTCGGTCGAGGCCGTCGCCACACCGGACGAGGCGGTCGACCGAACCCACGCCAACCTGCGGCCGCTGGAGGTGGCCGTGGTCGAGACGATGGGAGCGGCGCCCGCGGCCGGGTCCGGTGTCGCCGCGATCGTACGCTATGACCCGGACGTCATCGAGTTCGACGTTCAGGCCGATCGGGCGGGTCTTCTCGTCATCAGCGAGATTCACGACCCGGGGTGGCGGGCATACGTGGGAGACGCGGAGATCCCGATCTGGCGGGCCAATGCGGCCTTTCGGGGGGTAGAGGTTCCCGCCGGATCTCACCGGCTTCGTCTTGTGTACGGGAGTCCGGCGTATGCCGTCGGGCGCTGGTTGACCCTTCTCTCCGTGCTCGGCCTGGTGAGCGGTCTCGGGCTCTACTGGCTCCGGTCGAGCCGTGACTCTGCGGCGGCGTCGATCTGACGGGCCCGGGTCAGGGTCGCCCGGTGAAGACCATCCGCTGGCTTGTCGGCGGGTTCGTCGCGGCGGCGATCGGAACCGCCGCTCTCGCCGTTGGCGGGGGCTGGGAGAGCTGGCAAGATCTCCGCGTCGAGGCGGCGGGGTTCGACTGGCGCGTGCGGCCCTGGTTGCTGGCCGGCGCGACCGCTGCCGCCGTCGCAGCCCTGCTGCTGACCGGTCGCCTGTGGGCTCTCCTGTTTCATCAGGCCGGCGGACGCGTATCTACCCGGGAGGCCGTCGGGGCCTGGCTGGGGTCCAACCTCGGCCGGTATCTCCCCGGAAAGATCTGGCAGTTGACCGGAATTGCGGTCTACCTGCGGGCCCGGGGCGACTCGGGGGCGGCCGGGTTCGGGACATCGCTCGCCCTTCAGGCGGTGATCCTCGTGACGGGGACGGGTGTCGGAGTGGCGCTGGCGGGACGGGCCGCGGGCGACGCACTCGACCCCCGACTCTCACTCGCTCTCGGCGTCGTGTTGCTCGCCACCCTGCACCCGCGGGTGATCGACCGGGTGATCGGCCTGGGGGCTCGGCTTCTCCGCGAGCCGGCACCGGGCGGGCGCCTGAGCGGGAAGACGCTCGCGCAGGCGGGTGCAGCGGGGATCGTCATCTGGATGTTATACGGAATCGGGTTCTGGTGTCTGGTCCACGGACTCGTGCCAGGGTCGTCGCTTCCGCCCCTCGCGGCGGCGGGCATCTTCGCGATCGCGTACGTCGCGGGCTACGTGGTTCTCATCGCGCCGGGCGGCCTGGTCGTGCGCGAGGGAGCGATGGCGGCGTTGCTCGTGGCCGCCACGGGGATCCCGTTGGGGGCGGCCGCGGCAGTTGCCGCCGCTGCTCGCGTCTGGACCACCGTAGCGGAGTTGATCGCCTTCGGTATCGTCGTTGCCGGGCTGCGACGCGGCAGGGAAACGCGATAGGTTCGAGCCATGATAGATCTCTCGGAATCGAGCGCTCGGGCCGGTAATGCCGGCCGAGGTCTCGTCGTGCTCCCCACATACAACGAGATCGACTCCCTCGAGCGCGTCGTCGGCCGGATTCTCGAACAGGATTCGCGGCTGACGATCCTCGTGGTGGACGATGGGTCGCCGGACGGCACAGGCGAGCTGGCCGATCGGCTGGCTGCGGGGAGCGACCGGGTGCATGCCCTGCACCGGGCGGAGAAACAGGGGCTGGGGTCGGCCTACATCGAGGGGTTTCGTTGGGCACTCGAGCGCGATTTCGAGTGGGTGTTCGAGATGGACGCCGACGGGTCCCACGATCCCGAACGTTTGACGGACATGATCGAAGCCACGGGCGAGTTCGACGTCGTCGTCGGGTCCCGATATCTCCGCGGGGTGAACGTGATCAACTGGCCCATGTCGCGGCTGCTATTGAGCTACTATGCGAACCGCTACGCCAGGTTGGTGACCGGGCTGCGCCTCGCCGACTCCACGAGCGGCTTCAAGTGTTTCAAGCGCGAGGTGCTCGCCGCGATCAAGCTCGGCGAGGTCGGCTCGACGGGGTACGCCTTTCAGATCGAAATGAATTTCCGGGCCTGGAAGCGAGGGTTCACGGTCGGCGAGATCCCGATCGTGTTCGTGGATCGCGAGGCGGGCGAGAGCAAGATGTCGGGGGCGATCGTGCGGGAAGCCGTGTGGCGGGTCTGGGTACTCCGCCTCAAGTCCATGTTCGGCCGGCTGTGATGACGGAACTCACCACGCCGTACGGACCGCACGGTCCGAAACCCAGGACGCCGGCTCACGACTACCATAGTGATCGCCGGATCCTGGTCCGCCCGGTTTGGAGACGAGAGCTCTACCGAATCATCTTCGAGCACGACACGCCTGCGGGGCGGTTGTTCGACGTCGCCCTGATCGGGGTGATCCTTGCGTCCGTCGGCGTCGTGATGATCGAGAGCGTCGACTCGATCGCCGGGGTACACGGATCGACACTGAAGATCGTCGAGTGGGCGTTCACGACGCTCTTTACGATCGAGTACGCGACCAGACTGATCGCGGCTCGCAGTGCGAGTCGCTACGCCTGGAGCTTCTTCGGTATCATCGATCTCCTTGCGATCCTCCCGACGTTTCTCGGGCTGATCGTCACCGGTGGCCAGGCCCTGGCAGTCGTGCGGATTCTCCGGGTCCTGCGGGTCTTCCGTGTTCTGAAGCTGGCGCAGTTCATCGGCAGCGAGAGGCTGATGTTACGGGCGCTCCGCCAGAGCGGGTACAAGATCGCCGTGTTCCTCTTCGCCGTGCTCACGATGGTCGTCGTCGTGGGCGCGGCCATGTACGTCATAGAAGGGGCGGCGAACGGGTTCTCGAGCATTCCGCGGGGGGTGTACTGGGCGATCGTAACGGTCACCACGGTGGGCTTCGGGGACATCACGCCGTCGACGCCGTGGGGCCAGGTACTCGCGGCCTTTCTGATGGTCGTGGGGTATGGAATCATCGCCGTGCCGACAGGGATCGTCAGCGCCGAGATCGTTGCGGGACGCGCACGAGGGGCTCAGATCGATGGGGGCGCCATGACTCCGGCGGCGAGGGCATGTCCCGGTTGCGAGGCGACCGAACACCAGAGGGATGCGACATTCTGTTGGCAATGCGGATCTGAGTTGACAGCTTGAGCGTGCCCCGCCGGAGGCAAACTTGCGAGCGAAACGTCTGTTCGATGGGTAGTCCCGCGGCCAGCGCCCCGGGGATGCTCGCGATCCTGGCGCTGGCCTTTGGAATGCCGCTTCTCGGTCAGGAGGGTCAGGCACGGATCTCACCCAGTCCCCAGCCGATCTCACTCACCAGGCTCACCGGTCCGATCGAGCTGGACGGCGTCGTCGACGAACCCGCGTGGGAGGACATCACGCCGCTCGAGTTGATCATGTACGCCCCGGTCTGGGGCGGGGAACCGACACAGAACAGCGAGATCAGGATCGGCTATGACGACACCTATCTCTACATGTCAGGCCGGCTCTACGACGACGACGCCTCCCAGATTCGGACGAATACGTTCTATCGCGACAAGTTCAGCGGCGATGATCTGCTCTCGATCCTGATCGACGGTTACAACGACTACGAGACCGCCTTGTGGTTCGTCACGAATCCGGCGGGGGCCCGTTCCGATCGGACCATGTCGAACGACGCCGAGTTCAGCGGGGGCAGCTTCCCGATGAATTCCGACTGGAACAGTCACTGGGACGTGGCGACGACCGTGACCGACGAAGGCTGGTTCGTCGAGTTTCGTATTCCGTTTTCGACCCTTGGCTTCCAGATGCTCGATGACAGGGTCACGATGGGAGTCATCGTGTACCGCTACATTGGCCGAAACACGGAGCGCCAGCTGTTCCCGGCCATCTCGCAGGAGTGGGGAGGGTTCGGCTTCGGCAAACCCTCTCAGGCCCAGCGGGTCACGCTTGAGGGCGTCACGCCCTCGAAGCCCGTCTACGTCACACCATACCTTCTCGGGGGGCAGAGTCGGTTCCCGTTCCTGGCACAGCCGCCTGACGTCTCGGCGCCGGAATGGCAGACCCAGAGCGACCTGACACGGGAGATCGGAGCAGACCTCAAGTACTCGCCGACGTCTAACATCGCGCTCGACCTTACGGTGAACACCGACTTCGCCCAGGTGGAGGCGGACGCTCAACAAATCAACCTCACCCGGTTCCCGCTTTTTTTCCCGGAGAAGAGGCAGTTCTTCCAGGAACGGGCGTCGACGTTCGATTTCGGGACCGGCGGTTTCACGGACCGTCTGTTCTTCAGCCGCCGCATCGGCCTCGAAAGGGGGCAGATCGTTCGCCTGTTCGGTGGGGCTCGGGTCGTCGGGCGCGCGGGCGGCACGGACTTCGGAATCCTGAACATGCAGACCGGGCCGCTCGACGAGCGTTCAGGCGAGAACATGGGCGTGTTTCGGCTGACCCAGAAAATTCTGAATCCCTACTCCCGAATCGGCGGGATGGTGACGACGCGCTTCGGCCGTAACGGCGAAGACAACGTCGCGTACGGACTCGACACCCAGCTGCGCCTGTTCGGTGACGAGTACGTGACGGTCAAATGGGCCCAGACATTCGACGAGAAGATCGAGGAGGGCAGTGCGCTGGACGCCGGACTGATCCAGGCCCGCTGGGAACGCCGGCGTCGGCAGGGTCTGTTCTACTCTGCCTCCTACCGGCGGGTCGGACCCGACTTTCTGCCTCGTCTCGGTTTCCAGTCGCGCTCCGACTTTGCGTTTTATGGCGGACGGCTGGCCTACGGGTGGTTCCTGGCGCCGACGTCGCCGTTCCTGGCTCTTACGATCTCGGGGCAGACCGGACACTTCGTGAGGAACGAGGACGGTTCGGCCCAGTCGAGGGTGTACGAGCCGAACCTGCAGCTGGAATGGAAGAACGGTGCAACGGTCCGCATCGCGGCGAATTCGAGCTTCGAGAGCATCCGACGACCGTTCGTGATCGCGGGAATCCCGATCGAGCCCGGCGAATATTGGTTCCAGCAGGGGAGCATCAGTCTGAGCCTCAACCGCAGCGCGCTCTTCCGCGGCGACGTGCGGGCCTCCGCCGGATCGTTCTACGACGGTACGCGACGAAGCGTCTCGGTGAACCCGACCTGGAACGTCTCGCGGTATCTGGAACTCGGCGGCGGGTACGAGATCAACCAGCTCGATTTTGCTGAGCGTGACATGAGCGCTACGACGCATCTCGGGCGGCTGCGGGCTCAGGTCGCGCTCAACGTCCACCTGTCGCTGAACACGTTCCTCCAGTACAACAACCTCACCGGGCAGACGAGCGTGAACGCCCGTTTCCGCTACTATTTCAGCGAAGGCACCGATCTCTGGATCGTCTACAACGAGGGATACAACAACACCCGCGACAACGGGCTCGATCCGCGACGGCCCCTGTCGGCCGGCCGAACGATCATGGTGAAGTACACGCACACGTTCACCTGGTAGGGCCCCCGACGTTCAGAGGTTCCTTAAGGGGGTGCGACGGTGCAGCGCTTCGTTCGCGCGGGTTGTTTCCATGTCGTGAGATTCGACGACGCTCCTTGCCCCGTGGTTCGATTCATATTTCTCCTCGCCCTGATCGCCGGAGTGATGCCCACTCGGGCGCTGATCGGGCAGTCCGAGGGCGGAGTCGATGTCCCGCCTCTCGCGATCGAGCGGATGGGGGGAGAAGTGAAGCTCGACGGCATGCCCGACGAGGCCGCATGGGCGAATCTCGAACCGCTCCCCATGACGATGTTCCAGCCCGTCTTTCGCGGAGAGATGACCGAGGCCACGGACATCCGGATCGGATACGACGATCGGTACCTGTACGTGGGAGGACGCCTCTACGATTCCGATCCGAGCGGTATCCGCGGGAACACCCTGTATCGAGACAAGTTCAGCGGCGACGACCAACTCGTGATCGTGATCGACAGCTACAACGACTACGAGACCGCGGTCACCTTCGGCACGAACCCGACAGGGGCCAGGGCCGACCGGACGATCTTCAACGACGCACAGTTCACCGGCTCCGGGAGGCCGATGAACTCGGATTGGAACGCGCACTGGGATGTCGAAACCGTCGTCAACGACCAGGGGTGGTTCGCCGAGTTCCGGATTCCGTTCTCCACGCTGGGGTTTCAATCGCACGACGACCAGGTGACGATGGGGCTCATCGTCTATCGATCGATCCAGCGGAAGAGTGAGCGGCAGACGTTCCCCGCGATCTCCCCCGAGTGGGGGTTCTTCGCGTTTGCGAAACCATCGCGGTCCCGGCGCGTGACCCTGGCGGGCGTGCAGCCCTCCAAGCCGGTCTACGTCACCCCGTATTTGCTCGCCGGGGGGAACCAGACGCCCGTTCTGCGTGGCTGGCCCGAGTACATCCGCGAAGTGTGGCAGACCGAGAGCGAGTACACGAAGGAGATCGGGGTCGACCTCAAGTACTCCCCGACCTCGAGTATGGCCCTCGATCTCACGGTGAACACGGACTTCGCGCAGGTAGAGGCCGATGACCAGCAGATCAACCTGACGCGATTTCCGCTCTTTTTCCCCGAGAAACGCCAGTTCTTCCAGGAGCGCTCGTCCACCTTCGCCTTCAGTACCGGCGGATTCACAGACCGCCTGTTCTTCAGCCGCCGCATCGGGCTTTCCGGCGGGGATCTCGTCCGGATTTACGGTGGAGCCCGGATCGTCGGCAGGGCAGGGGGGCTCGACTACGGCGTGCTCAACATGCAGACCGGGTCCAACGGTACGCGATCCGGCGAGAACATGGGGGTCGTCCGTCTCCGACAGCAGGTGCTGAACCCGTTCTCTTCGGTCGGCGGCATGGTCACGACCCGGTACGGCTCGAGCGGCGAAGACAACGTCGCGTATGGTCTCGATGCCCTCGTCCGGCCGTTCGGGGACGAGTACGTCCTCGTGCAATGGGCTCAGACGTTCGACGAGAGGATCGAGGGAGGGAGGGCGATCGATGCCGGCCTGATCCGCGCACAATGGGAGCGCCGGCGAGACGAGGGACTCTCCTACACGGCAGCGTATCGGCGAGTCGGGCCCGACTATCGGCCGGGTCTCGGCTTCCAGAGCAGGCTCGATTTCAGTCAGTACGCTGGCAGCCTGTCTCACGGGTGGTTTCCCGGGGCACAGTCGCCGTTTCGCAGCTTGAGGTTGTTCGGCACCACGTCGCAGTACTACCGAAACGCGGACAACACCGCCGAGTCACGGTCGTATCGTCCCCAGTTCATGCTCGAATGGAAGAGCGGTGCGTTTCTCACGATCGGTGAGACGTCGAGCTTCGAGAGCATTCGGAACGCCTTCCCGATCGCGGACATCACGATCGAGGAAGGGGAGTACTGGTTCCACGAGGCGAACGTGTCGCTTCGATTACCCCGGGGGAACCTGTTTCGAGGCGACTTCAGGGGGTCGGTCGGCAGTTTCTACGACGGTACCCGGCGGAGCGCCGCGTTCAACCCTACGTGGAACGTATCGCGGCATCTCGAGTTGGGCGGCGGATACGAGGTGAACTGGCTCGATTTTCCCGACCGCGGCGAGTCGACGATAACGCAGCTGGGTCGTCTGAGGCTCCAGTTCGCGCTGGACACCAAACTCTCGCTCAGCACGTTCGCCCAGTACAACAGCCTGGACGACCAGACGAGCATCAACGCTCGCTTCCGCTACAACTTCAGTGAGGGCACCGATCTCTGGATCGTGTACAACGAGGGGTACAACCACACGCGTGACAACGACCTGGGCCCGAGAAGGCCTCTCTCTGCGGGCCGCACCCTGATGGTGAAGTACTCGCACACGTTCACCTGGTGAGGCGCCCCTCGCTCGATTGACGGCCGGCCCGAGCTCTGTGGTTCGCGCGCTCTCCTTTCGTTACGCTACAATACGAGGCGTCTGACGCGGGCGGCGGCCCGACCGGGATCACAAACAGATGGGTGGTGGCGTGCAAGGGGACCCGATCCTGCTGTTCATGATACAGATGCTTGTCGTGCTCGCGCTGGCACGCATCCTTGGCGAAATCTTCCGCCGCTTCCAACAACCACCACTCGCGGGCGAGATTCTCGCCGGCATCATCCTCGGTCAGACGGTCCTCGGACACGTTGCGCCCGGCGCCTTCGCATGGCTTTTCCCACCGGACGAACTCCAGGAAGCGATGTTCAGGGTCGCCGCCGAGATCGGGATCCTCTTCCTGCTGCTGGTCGTCGGTCTCGAAGTCCACATCGGGTCCGCGTGGAAAATGCGCCACCAGACGATGCGCGTCGCCGTGATGGGCGTCGTGGTCCCGCTGGCGCTCGGGACGGTCGTCGCCTGGTTCTTCTACCCGCAGTGGGTGGAGGTCCCGGCGCCGCGTTTCGCGTTCTCGTTGCTGGTCGGCGCGGGCGTGGCGATTACGGCGATTACCGTCGTGGCCCGCCTCCTGTTCGATCTGAAGATCATCAAATCGGATCTGGGCCTGTTTCTCATCTCGGCCATGGCGATGAACGAGCTTCTCGGCTGGGGGGTTCTCGCCGTCGTGCTCGGGCTGGTTGGGGCCGCCAAGGATCAGGACGGCGGGGCGGGGGTCGTGGGGACGATGGTCGGGATCGTCGCGTTCGCGGCTTTCGCCCTCACGCTCGGTCGGTCGCTCACGACCCGTGCGCTCAAGTGGATCGAACGGAAAGAGCTCCCGAGCCCCGCTGCGCCGCTTTCGTTCGTGGTCTGCCTCGGGCTCCTCGGCGGGATCGTCACCGCATACCTGCAGATCCACCCGGTTTTCGGGTTCCTTCTGGCCGGGATGATGGCGGGGGATACGGAGGCCCTGTCGGAGCATACGCGGTCGATCATCGAGCAGATGGTCGAAGCGATCTTCGTCCCGCTGTTCTTCGCCGAAATCTCTTTGCGGATCGACTTCATAAGCGACTTCAACCCGACCACGGTCCTGGTCGTCACGGTGCTGTCGATCGGTGGGAAGTTTCTCGGCGCGTGGATGGGCGCTCGAATGGCCCGGATGCCGACGCTGGACCGTTTGCCTGTCGCCATCGCTCACATTCCCGGCGGACCCATGGGCGTACTGCTGGCGGGGGTGGCGCTCGAGGAGGCGATCATCGGACCTCAGATGTTCGTGGCGCTCGTCGTCGCGTCGATCGCCTCCTCGCTCGTCGTGGGTCCGGCGTTCACATGGACGCTGCGGCGGCGGGACACCCATGACCTGCTCCCGTTCTTCCACCGGGAGCGCGTCGTCTGGCTCGAGCAGGACACGCGGTCTGCGGCGATCGATGCGCTGGCTCTGGAGGCGGCGCGTGTGGAGGGCGCGCCGCCGGCAGACGTGATCTTGTCCGCGGTGGGGGCCCGTGAGCGGGCGATGGGCACCGGTGTCGGACGGGGAATCGCCATCCCGCACGCGCGTTTCGACGACCTTCGCGAGCCCATCGTCGTGGTCGGGGCCTCACGGGAAGGCATCGAGTGGGACGAGATCGATGGCAAGCCGGCCCACCTGGTGTTTCTAATTCTCACGGACCAGGATGACACGGAGACGCAACTCGAGTTGTTGGCAAAGATCGCCAGGGGGTTTTCCGGTGCTCAGGTAACCCGCGAACTGATCGACCGAGAGGCGATCGGGGACGTGTGGACGGGGCTACGGGAGCGGTTGACGGATTGAGAGGGCTCGTTTGCAGCCCTGGTGGATGACGCGGGGGGAGCGAGTGTTCATCCGGGCGTAGTTTACATAATGTATCTTATGCGCCATTACGGACGGGTCGGTCAGGAGCCCGACGTGCCTCGGTCGAGCTCGCCCAGCCGAATGCGATAGACTCCCGCCTCCGCGCGATCGTTGTCCTCTTCGGCCTCGCGGGCGATCGCCGCATAAATTGCGGCGGCCTCGGCAGTGCGTCCGGCCGCGGCGTGAATCCGAGCTGCGGCCGCCTTCGCCTTTCGACGCTGGAACGGGAACCGAGCGTCGCGGCCCAATGCCTCCCATGTAACGAGGGCGGCGTCAGCGTCGCCGTTGGCTTCCTGTGCCGCGGCGAGGAGAGACCGTGCGGCGAAGCCCAGGGGTCGATCCGGCGCCTCGGCGACTCCGCCGAGCACTCGAATGGCTTCCGCCGGCTGCGCGGTGTCCATGTAAAGACGCGCGAGCATCACGCGGCCTTCGTCAGCTGCGGTCGTGCCGTCGAAGCGGGCGACAAACGCCTCGATGTCGACGATGAGGGCGTCCGGGGTCGCGGCGGTGAGACGCAGCCGGGCGAGTTCCCCGGCAGCTTGTTCGCGGACCGACGTCTGAAAGTTTACATAATACAGGACTCCGAGAACGATCAGCGCGAGCCCGGCGAATCCCAGCAGGACCGACCGCAGGTTCTTCTGAACCCAGTCTCCGAATCGAAAAGCGCTCCGGACGAACGCGTCTTCACCGCCCCCGGTATCGGTGGGGTCGGTTTGCGGGTTCTTCCCTTTGGCGAGTGCGTCCGCCATCTATTTCGTATCCTTCTGTAGGCGTTGAGAATCCCTCGACAACAGCCTACAAAGCTACCGGCCGTCATCGGTGCACGCCACTTCCTCCCGCCGGCCCACCGTACCGCTTCAACAGCCTTCTAGCGCAGGAGGGGCCCGATCAACAGGAACCCACCGATCACGGCGACCGCCACGGCGAACGTCAGGATGCCGAAGTACCGTTCGATAAACTCGCGGATCTTCTCCCCGAATACCCGGATCAGCGCCGCCACGAGGAAGAATCGGGCGGCCCGGCTGACCGCCGAAATGGCGACGAACGCGCCGAACGAAACGGAAAATGCGCCCGCGGCGATGGTAAAGACTTTGTACGGAATCGGTGTGAAACCCGCCGTCCCGAGGGCGACGACCAGATGATCCTGGAACTGACGGCCGAGGGCGTCGAACGCCTCGCCTCCGCTGTAGAAGTCGAGGATGGGGGCACCGACCGTATCGAAGAGCAGCGACCCGATCGCGTACCCCATCATCCCGCCGACGACTGAACCGGCAGTGCTGATTGCCGCGAAACGGAAGGCCCGCTCCGGCTTGCCAATGCACAGCGGGATCAGGAGGACGTCGGGCGGAATCGGAAAAATGAACGACTCCGCCGTGGCGATCACGCCGAGTGCCCACGGGCCGCCCGGTCGATCGGCCCACCCGAGGACCCAGTGATAGAGCCGTCGAAGCGGACCCTGTTTTTCTTCCGCTCCCTCGTCGATTGTCGGCTTCACGATCCCCGCCTCCTCGACTGCATCAACTCTGCTCGATCAGTGGCACGAAGAGCGCCCCGGTGATCCGCTCGCGGACGTACTCATCTCGGTCCCGACGGATCCTGTAGAGGGCCTGTCGACGGTCGCCGACGGGCACGACAAGCCGTCCGCCGTCCGCGAGTTGAGCAAGTAGCGCGCCGGGGACCTCCGTGGCGGCCGCACTGACAATGATCGCGTCGAAGGGGGCCTCCTCCGGCCAACCCCCGCTGCCATCGCCCGTTCGCAGGTGTACCGCGACGCCAAGGCGATCGAGCGCCTCCTTCGCGCGGTCCGCAAGCCTCGCGATCCGCTCGATCGAGTACACCTCACCCGCCAGGTGGGCGAGGAGTGCCGTCTGGAAGCCGGATCCCGTCCCGACCTCCAGCACACGCTCGCCCCCGCGCAGCTCGGCGAGTTCGAGGCTGATCGCGTGGATCACGGGGCTCGAGATCGTCTGGCCGTACCCGATGGGGAGCGGTACGAGGTCGTAGGCGCGGTGGTGGATTTCCGGGGGCACGAACTGGTGGCGCGGAACCGCGTCGAAGGCCTGCAGCACCGCCAGGTCGTGGATCCCCTCCGCGCGAAGCCGATCGACCATACGACGACGGTCCCGGACGAAATCGGCGGTCATGCCCCGAGCGTCCACGTCTTGACCCGGTCGATGAGACCGAAGTCGGTGAGGTCGAGGTGCAGTGGTGTCACGGACACGTACCCCGCCCGGATCGCCCGAAAATCAGAGTCGTCGCTCCCGTGCCACTCCGACCGGCCACCCCCGATCCACAGATACTCGCGGCCGCGAGGATCGAGGTGCCGGGTCACGGAATCGTGGTACACCCGCTTCCCGAGCGACGTCACCTTCACGCCCTTCGTCTCGTCGGCCGGAATGTCGGGGAGGTTGATGTTGAGGAGCGTGCCGACCGGAAAATCCTCCCGTGCGAGGATGGACCCGATCAACCCCGATACGAGGGGGCCGTACGTCTGCATGTGCTCCACTTCGAATCCGACATAGGAGATCGCCAGCGCCGGGACACCGAGGATGGTCGCCTCCATCGCCGCAGCCACCGTGCCGGAATAGAGGATGTCTTCGCCCATGTTCGCGCCGTGGTTGACCCCGGACAGCACGAACGTCGGGGCGGGGTCGAGGAGGTCCCGGATCGCGATGAGCACGCAATCCGTGGGCGTGCCATCGACCGTATGTCGATCACCATCGACGTGAGTCAGACGCAGCGGGCGGTGGAGCGTGAGCGCGTGGCTGCTGGCGCTCTGCTGCCGATCGGGGGCGACGATTCGGATCGGGCCGTGAGCGGCGGCGGCATCGGCGAGCAGCGCGAGGCCCGGGGCGTTGATTCCGTCGTCATTTGTGCAGAGCAGAACCGGCCCCGGTTCGCTCACCCGGCCTCGACCCGCGAGAGGAGTTCGATGAGGGCGTCGGCTTCCCGGCGCAGGTCGGTGGCCGTTTCCTGCTCCCAGGCCATGCGCGCCGCCCTTGGCAGCTTCCCGTCTTTCCTCAACTGGTTGAGCTTGCGTTGCGCGCCCTCGATCGTGTACCGCTCCGTATACAGGAGGTGCCGGAGCAACTGGATCAGCTTGATCTCCTTACGACGATAGACCCGATTCCCTGCCCGGTTCTTGGCCGGTCTGAGCACCGAGAACTGGCTCTCCCAATACCGCAGGACGTGCGGCTTGAGCTCGGCGATCTCGCACACCTCCCCGATCGAGTAGTACTCCTTCTCCGCGATTCGATCCGCCACGACTCCTCCTCCTCCCTTGGCCCGTCGTCAATATGACCGTTCAATCACGTTCTCGTCTCGGCTCCCGTGCCATCAGATTGGCGAGCGCGTCGCGCGGCCCCATGCCTTCGTACAGGATGGAATATACAGCCTCGGTGATCGGCAGCTCCACGTCCACCCTATCGCTCAGTTCGTGAACGGCTCGGGCCGTGCGCACTCCCTCCACAACCTGCGCCATGCCGTCGAGGACTTCCCGCGGGTCTCCGCCCCGTCCGATGGCCAGCCCCACGGTCCGGTTTCGGCTCGAGTCGTCGGTACACGTGAGCACCAGATCCCCGATGCCGGCGAGCCCCGCCAGCGTGCCCGCGTGCGCCCCCAGATGTACGGACAGGCGCCGAATTTCGGCGAGACCACGTGTGATCAGCGCGGCTCTCGCGTTGCTCCCGAGTCTCAGGCCATCGGAGATTCCCGCGGCCAGCGCAATGATGTTCTTCAGAGCGCCGCCCAGTTCGGTGCCGATGACGTCCGTCAGGGTGTAGATACGAAGAAACGAGTTTTGGAAGATGCCCTGCACCTCGAGTGCGGCATCCTCGGGGTCTGACGCGGCGACCATGGCGCTCGGCAACCCTCGGACGAGTTCGTGGGCGAAGCTCGGTCCGGAAAGCGCGACGAGGCGTCTCGGTATGTCATCGCCGAGGGCCTGCCGGATGACCTCCGTCATTCGGAGATCGGACCCGATCTCCACCCCCTTCGAGGCCGAGATGACGATCGGGTCGTTGGCCAGCGGCCGAGCGGCGCCGAGCACGTCGCGCACCGCGTGAGACGGGCACGCCGAGAGGAGGAAGTCGGCGCCGTCGAGGGCAGCGTCCAGGGACGTCGTGGCGACGAGGTGGTCGGAGAGCTTCGCTCCGGGCAGGTACTTTGCGTTCGTATGGCGCCGATTGATCTCGTCCGCGGCCTCGGCCCGTCTCACCCAGAGCGTCACCTCGCTACCGTTGTCGGCGAGGACGCTGGCGAGGGCCGTGCCCCAACTGCCGCCTCCGAGGGTCGCCACCCGGCCGGTCGTCATTCGTCTTTCTCCTCAGGGTTCGAGGCATCCTCGCCGTCACCCTCCTGACCCTCCTGACCCTCCTGGAGCTCTTCGCGTCGTCCGTCCGCCTTCCCGAACCGGATGCGAAACTCCTTCCGTTGGGCGAGACGGACGAGATTGTCGCGATGCATCCACCACACGAAGGACGCCAGTATCAGCGCGTACAGCACGATCGGCGTCGGCGCCTCCGCTCCCCGCGCGAGCAGCGGGATCAGCGTCGCGGACATCAGCGAAGCGAGCGAGGCGATCCGGGTCAACAGCAGCGTGCCGACCCATACGAAGAGGGCGATCAGCAGGGCGACGGGTGCCACGGCGAGCAGCGTACCGGCGGCCGTGGCGACCCCCTTCCCTCCCCTGAACCTCGTGTAGATCGGCCAGCAATGCCCGAGAATTGCCGCCGCCCCGTATGCCAACTCCCACGCGCCCGTCCGCCCATCCCACTGCGGGAAGAACCAGACGGGGGCGAACCCCTTGAGGAGATCGATCGAGACCACCGTCAGTGCGGGGAGGAAGCCGATCACGCGGTAGACGTTGGTGGCGCCGAGGTTGCCGCTCCCCTCCGTCTCCAGGTCTACGCGGTGCCACTTGCCCATCAGGTAGCTCGTCGGGAACGCTCCGACGAGGTAGGCGGCGACAATGAGCAGCAGGTTCACGGCTTCGTCCGGAAGTTACTGTCGATCTGAGCGCTTCTTGAGTTTGATCCTGATCGGCGAGCCCTCGAAGCCCCACGCTTCCCGAAACCCGGCCTTGAGGTAGCGAATGTAATGCTCCTTCAGGTCGTGTGGTCGATTGCACCACAGTACGAAGAGCGGCGGTGCCGTCGCCACCTGGCTGCCATAGAACAGGCGAACGTCTCCGCGCCCGCCCTGCGGCGGCTGTCTCCGGGCGAGCAGTTTCTGGAGGACCTGATTGACCTGTGCGGTCGGGATCCGTTTCGCCCGATTCTCCTGGACCTCGAGGGCCAATTCGACGACTTTTCGTACGCGCTGGCCGGTCAGGGCGGAAGAGGTGACGATCGGGAGCCAGCGCAGATAGTGCCCGCGGGTACGCAAGTCTCGTTCGAATTCCGCGAGCGCCTGAGGCCCTCGATCGTCGATGAGATCCCATTTGTTCGCCACGAAGACGAGCCCCTTCCCTTCGTCCCAGGCCGAATGCCCGACTCGAAAGTCCTGATTGACCACCCCTCGTTCCGTATCCACGAGTAGCAGGCACACGTCCGCCCGCTCGATCGCACCGGTCGCGCGCAGGCGACCGTAGAACTCCACGTCATCATCGATTTTCGACTTTCGGCGCAACCCGGCGGTGTCGATGAGGCAGATCCGTTTCCCGGCAATCTCGACGTACGTGTCGATGGCGTCGCGGGTGGTTCCGGCCTCGTGGTGGACGATGACGCGGTCTTCCCCGAGCAAACGATTGACGAAGCTCGACTTCCCGACGTTCGGTCGGCCGATCACTGCCAGGCGAAGATCGACGTCGGGCTCCGGTTGGTCGGCATCCGGCGGCAGGGTGGCCACGACGAGGTCGAGGAGGTCGCCGGAGCCCTTGCCGCTCAGCGCCGAGACGGGTGCGGGCTCGCCCAGCCCCAGTTCGAAGAACTCGTAGTGAGCATCCGCCTCCGCCAACTCATCGAGCTTGTTCACCGCGAGCACGCACGGGAGCCCCGATTTTCGGAGCAACTCCGCGACGTACCGGTCGACGGAATGGACGCCCGTCCGCCCGTCCACGACGAACACGATCGAATCGGCGTGCGCGATGGCGGTCTCGACCTGGTTCCGCACCTCGACGTCCATCCGGGCGTCGGGGCGCTCTACGATCCCGCCGGTGTCGATGAGGCGGAAGGCGCGCCCGGCCCACTCCGCTTGGGCGAACTGCCGGTCGCGAGTCACGCCGGGTCGCTCCGCCACGATGGCCTGACGGCGGCCGATCACCCGGTTGAAGAGCGTCGACTTCCCTACGTTCGGTCGCCCCACGATGGCGATGGTCGGGAGACTCACGCGGCCTCCGCGGTGCTTCGCCCGAGCACGTCGACCAGATCGTGCGATGGCTCGATCCGGAGTCCGCCGAGCGAGTCAGCGAGATCCATGACGCTCATGTCGTCGAGAAAAAGGCCGTGATCGTTGAGCGCCTGTGCGCTGATCAGTGCCAGATCCCAACCGGTGTACGGAGCCAGTGCTGTCGCATGGTCCGCGCCGGCGAGGAGGCCTGCCGTCGTCACCGTCGGCCCGTACAGGGTGTTCTCGGCGGCCGTGGTCGCGACCTCGGCTCCCGTCCACGTTCCGACCTCCTCCATCAGCCTGGAAAGCGACGGCCCCATCGACTGGCCGGTGACCGCGACGATCCGTTGTCCCTCGAGGCGCGGCATTGCCGAGAGACCGTCTCGTACTCGATCGATCAACGCCGAAATGGCTCCCACGCCGTTGCTCTCCAGATCCTGATCGTCGAAGTACGACGGGCCGGGCGGCTCGAGCCCCGCCTGCAGGTACATCTCGTCCGCCGCGTAGCACCATCCGTATCCTCGTTCTCTCACCGAACGTGTCCGAGCCGCGTCGATCATGCTCAGGGTCTCCGAACACTCCTTCCCGGTCAACTCGCGGATTCCGCGATCGGCGTTGTGGGTCGTGAGGCCCACCGGAACGATCGAAAGCGATCGCACCGCGTCGCCGCGGGCATACAGATCCGAGATCGTTCGCTCGAGGATGTGGGAGTCGTTCACGCCGGGGCACAGCACGACCTGCGCGTGGATCACGATGCCCCCGTCGGCCAGACGATCGAGATCTTCGTTGATCTTCGCCGACCGGGGGTTCTTCAGCATCGCGAGGCGGGCGGTCGGGTCGGTCGTGTGCACGCTCACGTACAGGGGCGAAAGGCGTTGCTCGAAGATCCGATCCCAGTCGTCGTCCCGGAGGTTCGTGAGCGTGACGTAGTGGCCGTGCAGAAACGACAGGCGGTAGTCGTCGTCCTTGATGTAGAGCCCGGCCCTGAGCTTCTTGTCCCGGGGATTTCCCTTCACGAAGCAAAACGGACACGCGTTCGTGCAGCGACGGACGGTATCGGGCTCCGGAATGATCCCGAGAGGTTCGTCGATGGGTTTTTCGATCTCGAGCAACAGCGGCTCGCCGGTCGCCGTTTCGGCCTCGACCACCAGCGAGCCTTCCGCCTGGTGGAACAGCAGGTCGAGCCCGTCACGGATCGGGCGTGCGTTGATCGACAGAATCGCCAGGCCGACCGGTAGGTCCAGGTCGGCCGCGATGGAGCCCGGTTCAATGCGCTGGATTCGTATCACGTGCTACTTCGGAACGCCGCGGCGCGTGCTGTTCGATCGATGTGCGGTCAGCCGCCGGATTTGCCGTACCGGAAGCCCGCGATCGGGACACCGGACGTGACGGACAATTCGAAGTTCTCCGTCGAGCCGCTGGGCGGGGCCGGCATGGACAGCGTTTCGGTCGCCACGACGTCGCCGTTCGCGTTAATGAACTCGAAGGGGATCGACAGAGTCCCCGTGGCCCCCTTCGTTTCGAGGCTCCCGCGGACCACGTAGACCCCGCCGCCGCCGCCGGCCATCTGGACGAAGTGGAACACGACGTCGGCGGCCTCCTGGTCAGCGATGACCTCCAGCGCGCGATTATCCATGTCGGCCTTGGCCAGAGCGCTCGCCAGCAACTGATAGTTGGTCTGATCGTAGGGGTACCACGCGACGAGCGTGTCGGCGAGAGCCAGCACAGGACCCGGCCGGTTCGCCTGCACGGACGCGTTCACGAAGTTCTCCATGGCCTCCTTGTTGAACGGGTTGGCCGCGCGGGCCTTCCCGAACGCAGTGGCGGAGCCCTCGTAGTCGGACGAGTTGTAGAGCCCGACCCCGACCTCGACCCACTGCTGGGGAGACAGATCGTCGCGCGACAACACGGAGGAAAAGATCTCGGATGCCTCGTCACCGCGGTCCGCGTCCGAAAGCGCCAGCGCGTAGCTGATGCGAACGACGACGTCCTCCGGGTACGACTCCAGATACGTCTGATACGCCTCGATGGCCTCGGCCCCGCGCCCCTCGGACACGAGCGCGTCCCCGAGGCCGCGGACCGCGCTCCGGATCTGGTCGGCGTCGGCGCCATCGCTCGCGTTCGCCAGGCCGTCCTCGTACGTGGCGATCGCCGCGGCCATGTCACCCTGTTCGGTGTGGATCAGCGCCAGGTTGTTGTACGAGCGAAGGTCGGGTCGGAAGTCGTTTGCACCCCCGAAACTCTCCAGCGCCGCCGGCAGGTCACCGTCGCTGTATTGTTCGATGCCCGC
>JBGMQU010000049.1:0-4520 GCA_048060725.1 Gemmatimonadota bacterium
GCCCGACAGCGGGTGACGCCGATCGATGATCGTGCCGGTCGCGGCGTCGTATCCCCCCCAGAAGCTGAGCGGCTCGTTCGACCCCAGAACTTCCCCGTCCGCTTCGCCGGAGACGAGCGGGTGACCGCGGATCACCCTGCCCACGCGCCCTCCTCTCGCACGACACGGCCGGCGACCGCCGAGTCGACGCAATCGACGAGGCTCCCGAACGCTACCGCCCGCTCGAGGAGTCCCGGCGAATAGTAGGCGTACTTCGCCGAGTTGGTCATCAGGCGGGTGATCTCGGGCGGGAGCATGGGACTCGTGAGGATGCAGGTGTCGACGGTCAGCTCCGCGCCGAAATCATCGATCGCCTCCAGGTAACCGGCACGGCCCGCCAGCTCGCGCACCGCGCGTCCCGTCGTGATCAGTACGCGAACGGCGGGGGCCTTCACCCGTCCGGCGACGAGTTTCGAGAGCGCCTCGAACTCGGTCAGGGAGAAGTGCGGGCTTCCGAGCACGACCAGATCGAGCCCATCGCCAGCCTCCAGCCCACTGTCGAGATCGGCGCGGGCCGCCCGCAGCTCGGCCCGCGTGGCGCGAATCGCCGTCTCCGGCGCCGCCCCGTGGAACGCCGCGTCGAGGTCCGGGGCTTCCGGTGTGATTCCCACCCAGTGGAACAACGCGACCGAGCCAGCCGAGGCCATCGCCGCCCCGAGGGCCTTCAGATCGTCCTCGGTCGGGTCGACGTCGAGACCGTCGAGTACCGGGATTCGGTTCCCCGCCCTGCCGCCGACCCAGTGGCCGAGCACGGGGAAGAAGGCCGGGTCACGCCCGAGACGAGCCGGGACCCGCGACAGGTCTACCAACAGCTCGCCACGTCGATGCTCGTCGAGGTGAAGACCGGCCGACGGAACGCGTCCGGTGATCGCGCAGCAGATGTCCATGAGGTCGGGATATCGCTCGGTTCGCGCGCCGAGGACCGAGTTGGCAAACACGATGGCGCTCGACTCGCCCCACGCGACCTGGTCGCCGAACCCCGGCCGGGCTTCGGTCTGGTAGGGGGCACAGGTCCAGGTCGGCGAGCACCCCATGCGCTCGTAGGCGTCCATCTGCCGGCGGGCCGGCTCCGCCCACTCTTCGGGCACGTCCCAGTCACGCCACCCCGCGGGGTCGACTCCCGAGACGTTGAGGGTAGCGGGCACCCGCACCCGCGCCCCGCCATCCGCGAGTCGCTCGGCGAACTCGAGGGTCGCCGGGCCCAGGTAGAGCGAGGAGTCGATGTGCGCCGCGGAGATGTCCAGGAGCCCGGAGGCGCCCATCACGTCCGCCATCCTGCTGACGATCGTCATGGCGAGGCGGGTTCCTTCCCCCTCGGCTCCCTCGAGAAATGCGCGGTCACGGTCGGTGAGGACGAGATGGCTGTGCATGTGATAGTTTTCTCGCGCGCAACCGAAAACGCCAGATCGCGGCGTCATTCGTGAGGAGACGAAGCATGAAGATCGCGTACTTCATTCCGGGACCCCTCTCCCGCGGTCCGCTGGGGCCAGAAGAACTCGTGCGACGTGAAGCCTTCCTGAACCAGCACGCCGCGGGGGATTGCGTGGTGGAGGTGCGGGAGACCGAATCCGGGCCGGCATCGGTAGAATCTGCGGTCGAGGAGTACCTGTCGGTTCCCGGATTGATCGAGGCGGCACCGCGGCTCGAGGCCGACGGATTCGACGCGATGATCGTCGGCTGCTTCGGAGACCCCGGCCTCGCAGCCGCACGCGAGCTGGTGTCCATCCCGGTCATCGGACCGGGTCAGGCTGCGGGACACATCGCCGCCCAACTGGGTCTTCGGTTCGCCGTCCTTACCGTCGTCGACGAGGTCGTGCCGGCCATCTGGAGACAGATGCGCATGCACGGACTGGAGTCGTTCATCGCCGACGTGCGCGCGGTGGACGTGCCCGTCCTCGAACTGCGCGACCGCGCCGAGGAGGTGCTCGCGACCCTGGTAGGCGAGGCAAATCGAAGCATCGCGGCGGGCGCGGACGCGTTCGTTCTCGGGTGTATGACGATGGGGTTTCTGGACGTGGCCCGCACGCTTCAGGAGCGCATCGGCGTCCCGGTGATCAACCCGGTCCTCGCGTCGCTCAAGACCGCGGAGACGATGGCCGCCCTGGGGGTGTCGTCGTCGCGTGCGGCGTATCCGTCTCCTCGAAAATCCGACGCCGCAACGACCATCCACTGAGGCCGCGCGGGATATCGTCGGTCACCGGGGTCGGATGACGCCGATGCCGTTCTCGACCGTCAGGGCGGCGCCGAACGCGGCCGACAGCTCCGTCATCTCGGCCAGAATCCGGGCGCCGTGATCGGCATCGGCGAGCATGGGCCGTCCGCGCACCGCACGCGGGAGCCCGTGGCCGAGCGTGATCGGGTGCAACCGCACCTCCTTCAGCTCGCCGCCTTCGTATTCGACGACAGCCAGTACACTCTCCCAGAACGCCGGGTCCGCGGGAAATCCGCCGCCCATGTTCGCGATCCGCGTGTCCTGGAATCGGCCGGGCAGGTCGGTGTGCTCGAGTCCCTGCGCCAGGTAGTTGTCGGCAGGCTGGAGTTCTACCGTTTCGTTCTCGAAAATGAAGTTCGCGAGCGAGTAGAAGATCGGCGCGCCCTCGTAGATCTCGACGCCGCGGAGGACGTGCGGGCCGGTACCGACGAACATGTCCGCTCCCGCATCGATCACCGCATGCGCGACATCGACGATGAAGTCCGCCGGGACGTTGCGGTCCCCGGGAACGCCCTCGTGCGTGTGGCTCGTCACGATCACCCAGTCGGCCTGCCGGGCCGCGTCTTCTACGACGGAGACGATCTCGGCGAGATCGTCGGGGTGGGGCGTCGTGCGCACGCCGGGGGTCGGGCCCTCGACGAACCGAACACCGCCGATGTTCAGGCCGCCGCTCCCGCGCGCAGCTCCCGGCCGCCACGCGCTCACCGCACCCCTCAACCCCGCCATGTCAGCACTCGTGACGGTGACCTCGGTCCGATATCGAATGGGGCTCAGGCCGGGGCGTCCGCGCATGTCGGGCCGCTGGTGACCGGCTCGGCTGGCGTCCGCGAACGTCGACGCGATCGAGATGAGCGCCACGCGCCCGCCCCGCGTTTCGGTAAACGCCGGCGCGCGAGCCTCGGCCAGGTTCTCCCCGAAACCGGCAACGGCCAGACCGGCGGCCTCGGCGTACCGTTTGGTTCGGCGAGCCCCGCCCGCTCCGAAATCCATCGTATGGTTGTTGGACATGCTGACCATGTCGAACCCGAACCAGGCCAGCTCCTTCGCCATTTTCGGCTCTGCACGCATGTACGTGCCGCCGCTGGTCGCCGCGGGGATCACGTCCGCCTCGTAGTCGTGGAACAGCATCTCGAGGTTCACGAAACTCGCGGTCGCGTCCTGGACGATCTCGCGCAGTCCGAGGAACGCCGGCTCGTGGAACGGTTGCAGCGCGCGCGTGATGATCGCGTCGCCCGCGAGAGAAAACGTCATGTCGCCCCGGGCGTCCTCGAACGCCTGACCCTGAGCGGGTGGGACGAGGGCGAGGAGAATGAGCGCCCCCGCACCGAGCGAACGAAAACGGATCATCGACATGGCGTTCCTCCGCGACGATTGCTTGTGCCGGCGCCGGATCGACCGGCACATTGGGCGCGCCGTGACGGGGGCTGGCCCCGATTCGGCAATGCCGTGAGAACCCGAGCCAACATGACCCGCATGACTCGACGACGCCACGCCCTTCGATCTGCCTTCACGGCGCTCCTGGCGACCCTCGTGGGCCTTGTGGCGGGAACGGACACGCTCGCCGCTCAACAGTTCGACGTGTTGATCAGGGGCGGTACTGTCATCGACGGGTCGGGGAGCGCCGGCCGACGGGCCGACGTGGGGATCCGCGGCGACGCGATCGTCTCCGTAGGTGACCTTTCCGCCGGGCGGGCCGCACGGGTGATCGAGGCGACCGGACTGTACGTCGTCCCGGGGTTCATCGATACGCATTCCCATGCGACGTGGGGCCTCGTCCGCGACGAGTTGAGGACCGCGCACGCGCTTCTCGCTCAGGGCGTGACGACGATCCTGGCAAACCCGGACGGCGGCGGGCCCATCGATCTGGCCGCGCAGCGAGCCGACCTCCTGGACCCCGGCGTCGGAGTCAACGTCGCCCAGTTCGTGCCGCACGGGGCGGTACGCCGCGAGGTCCTCGGGATGCAGGCGCGCGAGGCCACGCCCGAAGAGCTCGAGAGGATGCGTGTGATCGTGCGCCGCGGCATGGAGGACGGAGCGTTCGGACTTTCCTCCGGTCTCTACTACTCGCCGGGCTCGTACGCGCCGACGGGTGAGGTCGTCGAACTGGCGAAGGTCGCGGCCGAATTCGGTGGAGCGTATCAGAGTCACATTCGGGACGAGTCCGACTACAACATCGGAGTCGTCGCGGCCGTCGACGAAGTCATCGAGATCGCTCGCGCCGCTGGCATCCCGGGTGTCGTGACGCACATCAAGGCGCTCGGCCCCAGAG
>JBGMQU010000049.1:4620-21816 GCA_048060725.1 Gemmatimonadota bacterium
GCCCCTCTCGACCAGAAGGAACGCGTAGAATGAAGGTCTTCGACTACCCGTCCGTCATCGTCGGCGCTTTTCTCGCATACACCGCGATTTCGCTGACACCTGGAGATGTCCTCGCCCAGCAAGAAGGGGCGGGCCCCGCTGCGACGGTCGATCCGGCCCTGTTCGGGGGCCTGTCATACCGTTCCGTCGGGCCGTCGCGGGGCGGTCGCGTGACCGCCGTCGAGGGGCACCGCGCGCACCCGTACACCTTTTATCTGGGCGCGACCGGCGGCGGAGTTTGGAAGACCACGAACTACGGGATGAAGTGGGAGAACATCAGCGACGGGTACTTCGCGACTCCGTCGATCGGGCACATCGAAGTCGCCGACTCCGACCCGAACATCATCTACGTGGGTACGGGCTCCGACGCGATTCGTTCGAACATCATCATCGGAAAGGGCGTCTATAAGTCGATCGATGCGGGAGAGACGTGGGAGCAGGTCGGGCTCGAAGACGCCGGCCAGATCGGCGCGGTGAAGGCGCACCCGACGAACCCCGATCTCGTGTACGCAGCCGTGATCGGAAACCCGTTCACTTCGAGCGATACACGGGGTGTCTATCGCTCCCGCGACGGCGCGGCGACCTGGGAGCGCGTGCTGTTTGCCTCCGACTCGGTCGGGGCCGTCGATCTGGAATTCCACCCCACGAACCCCGACATCATCTATGCAGGAATGTGGCGCGTGCTGCGCGAGCCCTGGACGATCATATCGGGGGGCACGCCGGACGACGGCATCTGGCGAACGACCGACGGGGGCGACACCTGGGAGCAGATGACGCAGGGGCTCCCGAAAGGACTCGTGGGAAAAACCGACCTCGCGGTGTCGGCGGACATGCCGGACCGGGTCTATGCGCTCGTCGAGGCGATCGACGAAGACGAAGGGCTCTATCGATCGGACGACGCCGGGGTGACGTGGGAACTCGTGAACGACGACCCCCGGAACCGTTTGATGCACCGCCCCTTCTACTTCACGAACGTCACGGCCGACCCGAATGACGGGAACGTGGTGTACGTGAACAACCTCTCTCTCCACAAGTCGACCGACGGGGGGCGGACGTTCGGCGCCACGATCGCGACCCCGCACGGCGACAACCATGACCTCTGGATCAACCCGGAGGATTCACGGATCATGGTTCAGGGGAACGATGGCGGGGCAAGCGTGACCCTGGACGGCGGCCAGACGTGGTCGCCGGTGAACAATCAGCCCACCGCCGAGCTGTATCAGGTCGACGTCGACGACCGCGACCCCTACTGGCTCTACGCGGGACAACAGGACGACGCCTACACCGTATCGGTCCCGAGCGATCAGCCGACCGCGTCGGCTCCCGGCGGCCCGGAGGCGTACTGGCGTTCTCCGGGCGGCTGTGAGACGGGGCCGGCGGTCCCGAAGCCGGGCGACCCGGATATCGTATACACGAACTGCAAGGGCAGGTTCGGCGTCTACAACCAGCGGACCGGTCAGGAGCAGCAGTACTACGTCGGGGCGGTCAACCTGTACGGGACGAACCCCGCCAACCTGCCCTATCGATTCCAGCGCGTCGTGCCGATCGAGGTGTCTCCGCACGACCCGAACGCGGTCTACTACGGCTCGCAGTACGTGCACCGGACGACGGACGGCGGGAAGACCTGGGACCGGATCTCCCCCGACCTGACCGCGTTCGCGCCCGAGCGGCAGATGGTGTCGGGCGCTCCGATCACGCGGGATGCAACCGGCGAAGAGCACTACTCCGTGCTGTACGTGATCGAGGCGTCCCCGCACGATCCGGACGTGATCTGGACCGGGGCGAACGACGGCCCGGTGTACGTGACCCTGGACGGCGGCGAGTCGTGGGAGAACGTGACCCCTCCGGGCATGCCGCCCGAGGGCCGGATCAATTCCATCGACATCTCCCGCCACGATCCCGACCGCGTCTACGTGGCGGGATACCGGTTTCTACTCGGAGATTTTCGGCCCTACGTCTGGAAGACCGAGGACGCCGGAAAGAGCTGGGAATCGCTGACGTCGGGCGCGAACGGGATCCCCGCGGACTTCCCCGTCCGGGTGGTCCGCGAGGACCCGGACCGACCGGGGCTGCTATACGCCGGAACCGAGTTCGGGCTCTTCGTCTCGTTCGACGATGGCGTGTGGTGGCAGTCGTTCCAGCAAAACCTGCCCGTCACGCCCGTCACCGACCTCGAGGTGTACCGCGGCGACCTGGCGATCTCGACGATGGGGCGTGGGTTCTGGGTGATGGACGACGTCACCCGGCTCCACGAAGTCGCCGATGGCGCGCTCGCGGGGGCGGGACCGGCGTACATCTTCGCGATTCGTCCGCAGGTCCGTACCCGGCCCTTCCGAAACTCGGGCTTCGGTTGGAGAAACGCCGCCCGTCCTCAATGGAAGCGCGCCGGCGCGACGATCGACTACTGGATCGCCGACTCGGCGGCGGGCGGGCAGGTTCGTCTCGAAATCCTCGACGACGCCGGCGACGTGGTGCGCGAGTACTCGGCGAACCCTTCCTCGCGGCCCGCTTCCCGGGCCGGCGCGTCACCGCTCCGCCTTTCCGGGGCTCCCGGAGCTCACCGCTTCCGGTGGGATCTGCGGAAGGCTGGCGAGGGCCGGGGAGGCGGCCCAATGGTGCCACCGGGCACCTACGCGGCCCGGCTGACGGTGGGCGACGAGGCGGTCAGTGCCGATTTTGAACTGCGGATCGACCCGCGTATCGCCGCCGAGGGGGTGACGGTCGCAGACCTCGTCGCACAGTACGAACTCGATCTCGCCATCCGTGAGACCCTCTTGCAGGCGCGCGAGGCCGCGGCAGCGGTGGGTGTGTTGCAGGAGGATGTCGACTCCGCCCGGAGCGGCGGCGGCGAAGGCAACCTCGAACTCGAGGCCATCGCCCGTGACCTCGAAGACCTGCGTTCGCGACTGATCGACGCGGGTGGCAGCTATCCGACCCCGGTGCTCATCAGCCAGCTGGGATATCTGCTCGGCATGATCTCGCGAGCGGACCAGGCCCCTGGCCGTGACGCGTACGAGCGCCACAACGAGCTTCGCCAGGAGGTCGAGGCCGTGCAGGGGCTGCTCCAAACCATCGAACGCCGGGTGCGCGCGGCCGCGTAGGAGGCTGTCCGGGACTCGCCCGGGTCCGTTTCGTCTCCGCGTGTCAAACACTATGATTGAACCACGGTGTGGGGCTCGCTCCCACCGGTCCCTCCTGTTCCGGCCGGGTGGCGAGTCCACGAGCACCCGAATGCGAGGAGGACCCGATGAAACGCTTCATCGTCGGCCTTCTCGTCGCGGTTCCGTTGATCGTCTTGTCGGAGGATTCCGCGGCGCAGGAGACTGCCCACCCGATGTACCTCATCCGTCAGGAATTCGTCAGACCGGCCCAGATGCCGGACTACGAGACCGAGACCAGACGGTGGATAGCGGCGCTGGGCCAGACGGAGGTGGCCCACGACGTTCAGTGGGTCACCGTGTACGGGCCCGAGATGGGATACTCCTACGTCGTCCCGATCGAGGGTCTCGCGGGAATCGACCGAGTCCGCTCCACGATCAGCACGAGCCGCAGCGACGCGGCCGCCCGCTGGTCCACGACGGGCGGACCCGGTCCCACGCCGATCGACCATGTCGAGGCGTACGTGGTCGAGTTGCGTCCCGATATCTCCTACCTGCCGCGGACGGTCGAGCTCGACCTCACGCTCCCCTTCCGCAAATACCATTTTTATCACACGGTTCCCGGCCTCGAGGGGAAATTCGAGGAGATCGCCACCCAACTCGTCGCTCTCTACCGGAAATACGGAATCGAGCATGGCTATCGATTCTACGAGCACATACTCGGAAGTGACCTGCCGGTGTTCCTGATGGTCGAGCGGGCGAAAAGCGAAGCAGACTACGCCTCGCGGACGGCAAGTATCCGCGCCACGGTCGGAGGCGCGGCCGACGCGCTCGTCGGGCAGTTTCTCCAGGTCACGCGCTCGGTCGAGGTGATGGAAGGCATGACCCGCGGCGACCTGTCCTATCCGCCGCTGAGGGGCCCGCCGGCAGTCGGCGACCTGGATATTCTCCGGCAGCGATAGTCTCTTCTGGAACCGGCTCCTCCCGGGCAACGGCGGGGGGCCGGTTCGCTGTCCAATCCAACGAGTATCGCACTGACCCTTCTTCACAGGACGTCACCATGGTGCACCATATTTCTCCTGGCGCCCGCGCGGCCGCCCTCGCTCTGACCGGGATCGTTCTTGCCGCCTGTGGTGGTGACGGAGCTTCCGAGACGGGCGGCGGCGGCCGGTTCGGCGCGCTCGACGGTCCCGACGTGATTCTGGACCCGCAGACCCAAGACGTATACACGGTCGGCGCGCTCGAGGGAGAGGAATGGGAGACCTTCGGCAACGTGAGCGGCCTGGTGTTCGACGCGAACGGAAACCTGTTCATGCTCGACCGGGACGCCGGCCACATCGTGATGATCTCACCGACCGGAGAGTTCGTCCGCACCATCGGCCGGCAGGGACAGGGACCCGGCGAGCTAGTCAGCCCGTTCAGTCTCGCTCTCCTCCCCGAGGATCGGCTTGTCGTGTTCGACTTCTCGAAGATGGGGTTCCAGGTGTTCGGCACCGACGGCGAGTTCATCGAGAGCGTCACGCTCAGCCCCGAGGACGGACTGCCGGGGGGAGTCATCCTGCCGACCCCTGACGCCCCCCCCGGGCCGCACGGTGGGATCCGACTGTCGTTCAAGGGGGGGGGGGGGGGAGAGGGCGAGCCGTCGGGACGGCCGATCGAGACGTTCGGCCTCGACGGCTCGCGTGACGTCGCGTACAGCGCGTGGGCACCCCCGCCGCCCGGCGAGGGCGAGGGGGACGAGACCGAACTCTCGGCCGGGGACAGCCGGATCAAGCTCCGAATGGACCAGACCGTCGCGTTCGAGCCGGACCTGCATCTGGGGATCTTGAGCGACGGCCGCTTCGCCGTCGTCGACTCGGTCGGGTATCGCGTGAAGCTCGTGCGGGACGGCGTCGTCGAGTCGACCCTTGAGCGCCCGATCGCCCCGACCGTCGTCGACGAGTCGATCGAGGAACTCGAACGAGAGCGGCGACTGGCGGCTCTCGAGGAGGGCGGCCCGGGCGGCGGTGGCGGCCGCATGATGGTCATCAGCGCCGGAGGGTCGGGGGCGGGAGGCGGGAACATCTCCGTCGGCCAGGACCAGATCAACCAGATGATGCGTACCCAGATCGAGGGGATGGGGTTCGCCTCGGAGATCCCGGTGATCGAGCGGATGCGTGTCGACTGGAACGACCGGATCTGGGTGCAACGGACGGGAGCCCGGCCGGGAGAAGACGGCCCGACAGACATTTTGACTGCGGACGGGGGATACCTGGGGTCGATCGCGGCGGATGGCCTGCGGATTCCTGATGCGTTCGGTCCCGGCGGACTCGTGGCCTACATCGAACAGGATGAGCTTGAGATCCAGCGGGTCCGCGTCGCACGGTTGGCCAACGACCAGGCGCTCGAGGCGGGGCGCTAGATATCGAAAGGCTGCCGTTGAGCCGAACTCCAGAGAAGAGAAGGGCCCGACGGTGCGATCAACCGGCCGCCCGTCGTGACGGCGCGAACGCGATCACCCTGAGCGGGCTTCCCGACCCGCCGACGATCTTGAGCGGGGCCGCGATCACGACCGCCCCTGTCGGTGGCAGTTGATCGAGGTTGCACAGGCTGGCGAGCCCCAGCTTCCCCGCCCCGTGCATGATCGCGTGGTTCGGGAACGGCGGCTCGAAGCCGCCGGCCTGGCCGGCGTCGGTGCCTACCGTCTCGACACCGACTCCGAGGACGTCCCGATCGTGTGCGAGCAGTGCGGACGTGTCCTGGTGGAACCCCGGTGAATGCGGCCCATCCTCACCGACGTTGAGGAACGCGTCCTTCCCTTCCCGACGGCTCCAGCCCGTGCGCAGCAACACCCAGGCCCCGGCAGGGACTCGCCCGTTCGCCTCCTCCCACAGCTCGAGATGCGAAGGGGGGAGAAGAAAATCGGGATCTTCCTCGACTTCCGGCTCGACGTCGATCACACAGGCAGGACCCACGAACTGACGGACCGGAATCGAGTCCGTGGTTCCGTCTTCGTGGTCCCTGCCGGTAATCCAGTGGTTCGGCGCGTCGAAATGCGTCCCGGTGTGCTCGCCGAAGGACAGGTTGTTCCAGTACCACCCGGGGCCCGCGTCGTCGTAGCGTGAGATCTGCTCGATCGTGACGCCGTTGGACGGCGCGAACATCGGCGGCAAATCGATTACCACGGTGTCGGGCCCCAGCGGCTGAGTCAGGTCAACCACCCGGATCGTGCCGGCGGCGAGCTCCGCGACGAGATGTGCCAGTACGTCGGACATCGGACGACTCCTCCTGTTTCCTGGTTGCCCGCCGCCAAACTATTTGCTGCGCGAGGGTCACCATGGGCCGCGACTCTGGCCGCGGCAACCGTGCCGGGCTCGTCAGTTGAAGAACACGTCAAGATTCTGATTCGGATTAGGCCTCGTAACTCGTGATACGACAACGAATAACAAGAGGCTCGTTCCGACACCTATCTCGACGGCGTCGATGCCGTATCGAGGGAAAAAGTGCTCCTGAAAGAACAGCGTCCAGACCAGGCACGCGGTGAATCCGCCGACCATGGCGGCCACGGCTCCCTTTGCCGTTCCGCGTTTCCAGTTCAGCCCGACGACGATAGGGACGAAGAAAAAGGACGCGATGAACTTCGCCTGTTCGAGCACGATCCCCTGGACATCCCCGAGCTTCTGCAGGGCGAAGAAGAGCGGGACGAAGGAAAGGACGACGATTGCGACGCGGTTGGCGTTCACCAGGTGCTTCTGACTCGCCTCGGGCCTCACGAACTTCCCATAGAGATCGTGCGCGACTCCGGCGCCGGTGACGAGCAGGACCGAGTTCACGGTCGACATGATGGCCGACAGCATCGCGACGAGAAGCAGCGCCCCCACCACCGGCGGTAACACCTGGAACGCCATGATGGCCGTCGCCTGATCCTGCGACGGAAGGTTGGGGAAGATCACCCGCATCAGCATTCCGATCGACATGATCGTGAGGCTGATCACGACTTGGAACCCGATCGCGACGAAGATCGCCTTCCGCACCGTCTTCTCATCCCGCATCGAGTAGAACCGGGTTAGCTCATACGGCGCGGCGGCGATGGAGAACCCGAAACCGATCGCGAACGCGAGCAGTTCGCGGGGCTGGTAGTACCATCCGAACAGTTTCGGGTCGATCGAGTCGAGAAACGTGATGGACCGGCGAAGCCCCACGAGCGCACTCCCACCGCCCACCTGATCGAGCAGAACGGGCACCGCGATGACCAGACCGGCAACCATGATCAGGGCCTGCAGAAAGTCGATGTAGGAGCTCGACCGGACGCCTCCGAGCAACGTGTACAACGCGGTTGATGCCACGATGATCAGCATGGCCGTGAGCGGCCGAATCCCGAAAATCACTTCGGCGATCTCTCCGCCCGCCTGGAACTGCGCCACCAGGTAGATCGTGTACGCCACGACGATCAGGACGCCGGCCAGGGCGCCCGCCAGCGGGCTGCCGTAGCGGGCCGAGATGTAGTCGGGAACCGTCAGGGCTCCGAGTCGGCGGAGCTTGGGCGCCACGAAGAAGGCCGACACCAACCAGCCCGTCCAGATCCCGAGCCACGGGAACCACCACGACACGCCGGCCAGATAATGGCGGCCCGCGGTGCCGACGAACGTCCCGGCACTGATTTGTGTGGCGGCCAGCACCGCCCCCCCGACAAACGGCCCGATCGTGCGGCCCGCCGCGAGAAAATCCACCTCGGTCTCGGTCCGGAAATAGCTCCAGATCGCGATCGACATGATCACGGCCAGATAGATGGCGAGCACCACGAAGAAGACCGGACCCATGTGCGGTCAGGCCCCGGGCACGAAGGACACGGTCACGACCGGATCTTCCGGTAGGCGAGGAGCGCCCCCAACGCGATGAGCAGCAGCGCTGCCACGTCTGCCAGTCGGGCGAACGAGAGAGGGCCGCCTCCTGAAAGCCGAATGAAGGAGGGCAGGCTGGAGAGACGGACTTCCAGGGTGCCGTCGCTCAGCCGACGAAAACGTGGCATGCTGGTCTCGGTGTCGATCCCGGCGAGCGTACCCGTGTCCCCGGTCAGCCGAATCAGGTATGGCTCCTCGAGTTCCCGGGCGACCGTAACCTCCGCTCCGCCGCCCGGCACGAACAGCGGGATGCGTTCCCGATCCCCCTCGACCCGGTACCGAACGGTGATGTCGGCGGAGCTGGCGACCGCGATGCGCAGCGCCCCCCTCTCGTCGATCAGCGTGTACTCGATCGGTCCGGCTGCACCCCTGACCTCCGTCAGCGAGAGCGTCTGTCCGGGCAGCCGGATCGCGTAGGCCTCGACCACGCCAATGACGCTGGGGACCCGAAGCTCGACGGTGGTGACGTTCCCGCCCAGTACGACATGTGCGGTATCCGCCGGCGCGGTCCCGAGCCGAGCTTCCGCCGACTGCGCTCGAAGCCCGGGCGCGAGGTACAACGTCGCGGCGACACCCGAGCAGATGAGGCGGCCGCGACGGAGCGAACCCGCGCGGCAGTCCATCAGTCGATGGCGGATACGGAGCCCAACGACGCCGTCGCACGTTCGACGGCGCGAGTCGCCTCGAAAAGAGCGTTGGCCACATGATTGACCGCGCGGCGAATCTCGTTCTGAAGGAACGGCAGAACATCGGGCTCGCCATCGCGCACGGCCACAACGTCGTTGATCCGGGCGAGCCGCGGGATCGGCGCCCTCGGCAGTGCCGGATCATGGTCGAAGGGGCCACCCTCCGCGTACCCGAGCGGAACGAGGATGCGGGAGAGTTCGAGGAAAAGCCGGTTCAGTCGGTCTGCCTCTTCCGCCGACGCCTCGTTCGCGTCTAGCCAGTCATACAGGTACGCGAGCGCTGAACGCAGCTCGCCAAGCTCGTCCTGCGGGGCGGCGAGAGCCACGAGCCCCTCCGCAGCCGTCTCGTACGCGTCGAGAGCTTCGGAAAGTTCTTCGGCGGTCGCACGGAAGTCGAAAGGCAGCACGTGGGCCTCGAGAACCCGGGCAATGGAGGCCACGTAGACGCAGAGATCCCGTTCCAGATTGTCGCGCTCGGCGACCGCCATCAGGTCATCCTCCGTGTGCCAGGCGATGTTGCCGCCGCACCCACCCGTCGGATAGAAGCCAAGTTCCGCGCGCTCGGTCGCGGGTATGTTGGAGAGCAGCATGTAGAACGACGTCAGTCCGATCTGGTTGAACGAATAGTCGCCCGCCCGCAACGGCCGAAGCCGTTCGGGGGTCTTCTCCGTCGAATCCTCGATCGCCGATACGCACAGCTGCCCCGCCTCGGCCATCCACATCACGTCGTCGTACTCGGTGGCGTGCCAGCATCCCGGCGAGTCGATGTTGATCGCTCCGACACACCGCTTGCGGAGATCGAGCGCGAACTCGTCGGCGAACCAGGTGGAGCCGCCGTACCGGCCCGTGGAATGCGCGGGCCACCACGCGATCCACAACGAACGCCCGAGTCGCGTCGCCTGCCCGAAAATCCGCGCGAGTTCGAGGAGCGTCGCGTCGCCAACCCCGTTGTCGCCAATCCCGACATCCCAAGAGTCGTAGTGACCGTGGACCAGCATGAAGTCGTCGGAGTCTCCCGCGATACGCGCGACGGGCAGCTTGCACCGATACCACCCCTCCTCGAGCGCGGCATGAATCCGCACGCGGGCGCCCTCCTCTTCAGCGACCTCCCTCAGTCGACCGCCGTCAGGGCCGTTGATCGCGACGATCGGAGTGCGCGGCTTCCGACTCAGATCGCCCGTCGTGGGTGTTCCCCAGATCGGTGTGCAAATGCCCCAATGGATGTTTTGACCCGGGTTGATGTAGATCTGACCCGCGGCCCCGGCGGCCTCGAACCTGGCCACGCTGGCTGGCATCGCGTAGCCATCCGTCAGGACGATCGCTCCCGTCAGGTCGCCGGGGTCCGACTCGGGGCGGCTCGCGAATAAATCACTTTGGCCCGTCGCCTTCGCCGACGGCACGTACACCAGACGACCCTCGAGTCCTTCAGGCGGGGTTGGAGCGGCGAACGAGGGCGGCTTGGCCCGCAGGCGATCGCCCCCGACGTCGACCCAGGACTCACGCGGCAGCGACAGATACAGATCGGGTTCGTATACCTCGTGATCGACCCCGAGACGCTCCAGCTGGGCCGCGATGTACTCACCCGCCGCGTGTTCGTCGGCAGATCCCGACTCGCGAACGAGCGTCGAGAACCTCTCGAGCAACGCCCATCCGTCGTCGAATCCGATCCGCGAGAGGAGGGATGTTTCCAACGCCGGTGGCGGATGCAAAAAAGTCATGGGGCAGACTCTCCTTCGGCAACATCGAACTCGAGGCCGACGGTCGCCGGCGTATTCGTCGTGAGGGTCGCGCGTACCCCGTAGCGGCCGGCCGAAAGCCCCGGCTCCCGAGTGACGCTCCATGGCGTACGCCCCCCGGCGGGGATGCGCTCCCTCCCGAGCATCTGCGGGAAGAACATGTCGTCCGCCCACCTCCAGACGGAGCCTCCGTCACGCGAAACCTCGAAGTCGAACCGCTGTCCATCGGGAAAATCCAGAACGAGTTCCTCGGCAGAGTCGTTGATCACCGTCAGCGTGAACTCGATCGGCGAATCCGCGAGCAGCCCCGCGGGACCGACTTCCAGTCGCAGACGTACGCCGGGGGAGATCTCCGACTCGGTCACGGTCCCCTCCCGGGTTGGTGGAGACGCGACGTCCTCCGGCGGGTTCTCCGCTTCCGCCTCGGGCTCGGGTCGAGGTGCGCACGCGGCGATGACCAGCCCCGTCAGGAGCGTGATGCGCCCGCGCGGTGCAGTATGGCGCATCGATGACTCCCCGTTGATTCGAGTGCCCCCGGCCCACGTGCCTCGCCCGCATCGAATCTAGTACCTTCCCGGGCATGAGACAGCGACTCGGCATTATCGTAGTGGCGTTGTGCATCTTCCCGGTCATGACCCCCCCGGTGGCGGCGCAGGACGCCGAACCGCCACGGCCCGATGTCCGACCGGAGGGTACCCCGGAGCAACGGTTCTTCGACTGGACCCGGCTTCCCTTCCCGGTCGAAGAGTACGCGGTGCGGCGGCGCCGACTCTTCGAGGCGATCGGCGACGTGGACGGCGTCATCCTCATACCGTCCGGACGCGGCCTCAGCCACGGCGAGACGTTCCGTCAGGCGGACGATTTTCTCTATTTTACCGGGCTCGAGCTGCCCGGGGCCGTCCTGATCCTTGACGTTCCGAGCCGGCGGCCGACGCTGTTCGTCCCGGACCGGGACTTCCGTTTCGAGAACGCCTCGCGTCCGAACGACTTTCCCGGCCGTCCGCTCGGCACCGACACCATGCTCGCCAGTTCGAGCGGAATCGCGGACTTCCGACCGATCGACCAGCTCGACGTCGTGTTGAGCGGATGGGCGCGTAACAGCGTCCCGGTGCACGTAAACGCGGGACGTGGCGGGGAGATTCGACGGGTGGTGACCACCCTCATTCCCGACTGGGACCCGCAGCTTCTGTCGCTCTTCCACCTTCAGACGACGTACCCGGCGCTCCCGTTGCAAAACGCGTTCGACGCCGTCGCCCGTACCCGGATGATCAAGAGTCCGGCCGAGATCGAAGCGCTGCAGCGGAGCATCGACGCGACGGCCGCCGCGATCAGAACCGCGGCGCGACGCATCAGGTCCGGGGTCACCGAGCGCGGGCTCGAAGCGGCCTTCGAGGGCGCCTGCAAGGACAATGGCGCGCAGCGGACGGCGTTCGCGCCGATCATCAAGTCCGGGCCGAACTCGCTGTGGCCATGGAGAGTTCTGGCCTCGCACTACGACCGCCGCAACCGGGCCCTGCAGGACGGCGAACTCGTGATTTTCGACGTGGGTTGCGAGGTGGACTACTACGTCAGCGATGTCGGACGGACGTTCCCCGTCTCGGGTGTGTTCGGGGACGAGCAGCGCCGGGTCCTCGAAATGGAGGTGGCGGTTTCCGACGCCATCATGGCTCAAATTCGCCCGGGGATCACCTTCCACGACTTGCAGGCGATCGCCATTGCGAGCGTCCCGCGGGAGCACCGGCCATTCATGCAGGCCGGGCTTTTCTTCGGCCATCACATCGGCCTCTCGACGAGTGACCCGAGTCTGCCCGTCCTGCCCCTCGAGCCGGGGATGGTATTCACGGTCGAGCCGTGGTATTACAACCACGAGACGGGCATTTCGGTGTTTACAGAGGATGTCGTCCTGGTGACGGACGATGGCGTCGAGATCCTCACGGCCGAACTGCCCCGATCGCCGGCCGAGCTTCAGCGGCTCGTCCGGCCCTGATCCGAGAGGTGGGCCCCGACGCCGCGAGCGCCGGGGCCTTGCCATCAGTTCGCGATGCTGACGCCCTCCTGAACCTCGATCCCCGACGCATTGGCGACGGTGAGGCGAGGACGCGAATCGCGGAACGGCATCCAGGCGGCGCCCCACTCGCCCAGCTTGTTGATCGCGACGAACTTCTCCGAGGGGATGAAATCGGCGTTCACGTTCCGATACTTGTGGCGAATCATCGCCGCTGCGTCTTCGCAGGCCTGCTGCGGCGTGCGGCCAGCCTCCATTCGCGACACGATGTAGAACGACGCACAGGACTTGATGACGTCCTCGCCGCGCCCCGTGACGCCGGCGGCTCCGACGTCATTGTCCACGTAGAGGCCGGCGCCGATGATCGGCGAATCGCCGATGCGGCCCGGCACCTTCCACGCGAGCCCGCTCGTGGTCGTGATCCCCGAGACGTTGCCCTCCGAATCGACCGCGAGGACGTTCGTCGTCCCGTACCGGTGAAGGAGGGCGTCGGCCAGGACGTAGTCGCGATCCGGCCCGTCTCGCCCGGGCAAATCGAGGAGTTCGGCCCACCGTTCGGCTTCGGCCTCGACGGCCTCCGGACCAAAGCGAGCCCGCGTCTGACCGCCGGCCGCCGCTCCACCGGGTTTCTTGAGGTGGTCGGCCGGCCCCCAGTCGTCTCTCTCTGACCGGTTCTCACGCCACCGCAGCCAGATCTCTCGCGAGCGCTCGGTCATGAGATCTTCGACCTCGTAGCCGAAATCGACCGCAAACCGCTGCGCGTGACGACCGACAAGCATGACGTGGTCGGTGCGCTCCATCACGAGCCGGGCGATCGATGCGGGAGTCTTGATCCCCTCGATGGCGGCGACGGACCCGGCATTGTAGGTCACCCCATCCATGATCGAGGCGTCGAGCTGGACGACCCCCTCTTCGTTCGGAAGTCCCCCATACCCGACGCTCGTATCTGTCGGATCGACCTCGATGATGTTGGCGGCCCGTTCGACCGCGTCGAGCGCCTTGCCACCGCCCGAGATGACATCCCAGCCAGCGACCATCGCGTCCCGACCCGCATCGTTCGAATGACTGGTCATGATCATCGGCGCGATCCGGCCACCCCATCGCGGTGCGGATCCGCCCTCGCTCCGAATCGACGCGAGCGCGCCGCGTGGAAACGACCCGAGGACCGCCGCTCCCGCACCGATACCAAGCCCCGTCTGCACGAACCCGCGACGGTTCATTTCATTCGACATGTCAGGTCCCCTCGTTTTGATCGTTCTCGGTATTCTTCGGCCAGGTGCGACGAAGCATGATCAGAGCCGCCAGCAGGGCGACCATCCACACCAGCCCGCCCGGCTTCCCCACCCCGGTCACCATGGCCCCGAGGACCGCTACGGCCGCAGCCAGAATCAAGATGACACGCGTCACGTTTGCTCCCCTCCCGAATCGTCGTCCGTTCCCCGGGGGTTCCGCGCTACGGCGAGTCCCGGTTCGGACCCGGAAACTCCGCCTCGGCGGCAGCGCGAGCAAGGCGTTCGATCCCCCGGGGCATGCCGGACCCGACAGCCTCGACTAATGTGGTCGCATGGACACGCCACGCGATCGCTGGGGAAGCCAGCTCGGATTCGTACTCGCGACCATCGGGTTCGCCATCGGCCTTGGCAACATCTGGCGGTTCCCCTATCTGACCGGCGAGAACGGCGGAGGGGCGTTCCTTCTCATCTACCTGCTTCTCGCGGTCGTCATCGGGATCCCGCTGTTCACGGCGGAGATCAGCCTCGGCAGAAACGCGCAGAAATCACCGGCCGCGGGCATGCGAGCGTTGGCCGGAGAACGCAGCCCGTGGCGTATCATCGGGTGGCTCGGGATCGGCGCCGCGTTTCTCATCATGGCGTACTACCAGATCATCATGGGATGGATCGCGGCGCACCTCGTTCGGGCGTTCGGATCCGGCTACTCCGAGACCGACCCGGCGGCGCTCTCCGCCGCGTTCGACGCCTTCACGGCCCGGCCGGGTCCCGTGCTGGCCTACACCGCGGTCGTCATGGTGCTGGTCGGGCTGATCGTCAGCCGCGGGCTCCGGGAGGGCATCGAACGCTCCGCAAAATTCCTCATCCCTGTTCTGTTCGTATTCCTGATCGGTCTCGCCATCGTCGGACTGCAGTTCGAAGGATCCTCCGCGGGCCTCCGGTGGCTGTTTGTCCCGGACTTCTCCGCCGTGAACGCGGCGACCTGGCTCGCGGCGCTCGGTCAGGTCTTCTACTCGATCGGGGTGGGGATGGCGGGGGCGTTCGTGTTCGGAAGTTATCTCGACCCGGCGAACAGCGACGTGCCCGGCAACGCGGCGAAGATCGTCGCGTTCGACACGATCGCGGCCGTACTCGCCGGCGTCGTCATCTTCCCCGCCCTGTTCGCGTTCGGTCTCGAGCCCGACACGGGGCCCGGGCTCCTGTTCGTGACGATGTCGGGCCTGTTCGCGCGGCTGCCTGCGGGCGATCTCGCGGCCGGCGCGTTCTTTTTCCTGGTCTTCGTCGCCGGCCTGACCTCGTGTCTCGCGCTCATCGAAACGCTGACGGGCACGTTCATGGACACCTTCGGGTGGTCGCGACCGAAAAGCGTGTGGAGCCTTCTGGTTCTCCTCTACGCGGGCGGGATCGTGATCGCGCTCGGCTTCGGTCCATGGCGGCACATCCAGGTCGCGGGTCGCGGATTCTTCGGGTTGGCGGACTATGTCTCGGGCAACGTGTTCCTGACCCTCGGGGGTCTCGCGATCTCCCTCTACGTGGGCATTTCATGGGGGTTCGAGCGGTTCCGGGAGGACACGAATCGCGGCGCAGGGAGATTCCGGGTCACCGCGTGGTGGGGGCCCGTCATGCGCTTCATCGCGCCGGTGGCGGTTGCGCTCGTGTTACTCGCGGGTCTGGGGATTCTCGGGTAGGTGATCTCCCTACGATGCGAAGGTAGCCTTCCGGATCGGTCGGCCCTTCGGTCCCGATGACCAGGACCCGGCTGCCCCCGGTAATGCCGAAGCGCCCGCGCAACTCATCGTCGGCGCACACGGAGAGCGCGCCCGCGAGTCCCGCGACGCCGGACGCGCCCGCTTCGATGACCGGATCTCCCTGCGGCGGAGCGGCCAGTCTCCGCATCGTGGCCTCCGCCGACGGGTCGCGAATGGCGACGGCGAAGTCCGCGCCGGCCGACAGGAGCTCCCAGGCGAACGTGGAGGTGGCCCCGGCAGCCAGACCCGCCATAGCGGTGTCGAAGTCGCCCTCGAGCGTGACCCGCTCCCCCGCCTCGAGGCCGAGTCGAATGCAGTCGGCGGTATCGGCTTCCACAACGGTGAGGACGGGCCGTGCCTCGCCAAACATTCGGGCCGTCAAGCCGGCCGCTGTAGCCGCGAGTCCGCCGACACCGGCCTGCACGAAGACGTGCGTCGGCGGTTCGTCCAGCCCGTCGAGCGTCGCCGACCAGAGAGCGCCATAACCGGCGAGGATATCTGCGGCGATCTGAGGCTCGGTCGCGTTCTCGGTCTCGGTGATCACGTACCAGCCGTGCTCGCGAGCCGCAGCGAGACATTCGGCGGAGGCCACCTCATGGTTTCCGGTCGACCGTACGATCTCGGCGCCGTAAGCGGCGATGAGAGACGCGCGAAACTCCGTCACGATGTCGGCCACGTACACGACGGATCTTCCCCCGGCCTCGCGCGCTGCCCAGGCGACGGCACGCCCGTGGTTGCCGTCGGTTGCGCAGGTGACGGTGACGGACTCGTCGCGTCCTTCGCCTCGGGCCCGGGCGCGTTCGAGCAGGGTGGACGTCGCGTACCCGCCACCCCACCCCTTGAAGCTCTGAAGCCCGAAGCGCGTGCCCTCGTCCTGGTAGTGAATCGCCGCAACGGAAGCGGCTCGAGCAAGCCCTCGCAGGTCGAGCGCTCGTCGTTCGAGGTAGCCGGGCCACGCCTGTACGGCCCGGAGCGCCCCCGCGATCGCGTCCGGGGGCAGCCATCGGTCGGTCAACGCGAGCACGTCCCTCTCTCGAATCCGTCGGACCGGATTCTCGGTGACCTTCAGCCAGAGCCTGCTCATCGCGGTCGCCCTGTTCGCCCTGATGCCGGACGCCGAGTTACGGTTGCAGACGGGTAACATCCCACCCGCCGGTCGCCCGCGTGTAGACGAGGCGATCATGCAGTCGATTGGCCCTTCCCTGCCAGAACTCGATACGGGTCGGGCGCAGCACGTAGCCGCCCCAGTATTCGGGAAGGGGAACGTCCTCGCCCTCGAACCGGGCCTCGATCTCCCGAACGCGGCGCTCGAGATCCGCCCTGGACGCAACGGGCCGGCTTTGCTCCGACGCCCACGCCCCGATCTGACTCCCACGAGCACGCGAGCGGAAGTACGCCGCCGATTCTTCCGGCGTCAGCCGCTCGACCGCGCCCTCGACCCTGACCTGCCGTTCGAGGACCGACCAGTGGAAGCAGAGAGCCGCCTGTGGGTTCTCGTCGAGCTCGCCGGCCTTGCGGCTCTCGTAGTTCGTAAAGAACCGGAACCCGCGTTCGTCGACCCCTTTGAGCAACACCATGCGGACAGAGGGCGCCGCACCGGGGCTCGCGGTCGCAAGCGACATCGACTCGGGAAGCAGCAACCCCGACCGCTCCGCATCGGAAAGCCACTCGCCGAACAACTCGAGAGGATCGTCCGTCGCGGAGAGTTCCGAAATGCCGGCCATCACGCCCCGCGCCAGCGTCCTCATGGCCGTGAGGTGTGCGCGAAGATCATC
>JBGMQU010000050.1:0-21688 GCA_048060725.1 Gemmatimonadota bacterium
TTGCGGTCGGCGCCCATCCGGAAGCCGAAGAACTCCTCCGGAGAAGGAACGTCGATCGCCTGAGCCCGGGCGTCCGTCGGAGCGACGAGCAACCCCGTACCGAGGAGGATGGCGAGCAGGGCGAAGGTGACACGGTGGTTCGGTCTCATCGAGCGCTCCATGGGGAGACGTACGTCGCCTGCCGGTCGCGACGTTGGGGCGGCGGACCTCTGTCCGGCGCACGCGAGCCAGTGTTCGGCGGTCGGGGCACCGGGTCAAGGGCGTTGGGATTTTCGGGATCCGATTCGCGGCAGCTCGGCTGCCGGTCAGGGTCGGAGCAGCACCTTCGCGACGCCCGGGCGGGAGGCCCCCGCGAAGGCGTCGAGGGCTTCGGAGAGAGGATACGTCGCGTCGATCAGATCGAGGACCTCGACCTCGCCGCTGTCGAGTGCTTCGATCGCGGCGGGGAAGGGCCCGCACCGCGACCCGACGATGCTGATCTCATCGACCATCAGCGAGCGGGCGTCGACCCGGAGATCGCCCGGGTAGGTGGACTTGATCACCAGCGTCCCGCCGGCCCGCAGCGCCGCGCGGCCGAGGGCGAACCCGTCGGGGTGTCCGGTACAGTCGATGGCCACGTCGAAGCGACCCGGCCCGATGTCTTCCGTCGAGATGGCGAGGAGGCCTGCGCCCCGTGCACGTTCGACCGAGGCGGGCGAGCGCCCCGCCACGGTCGGCCGATTACCCGTGGCCGCGATCGCCCGGGCGACGAGTTGCCCGAGTCGGCCGGGCCCGATGACGATCACCCGGACGTCGGCGTCGATCTCGACCTGTTCGAGCACCCGAAACGCGGCGGCCAGCGGCTCGACGAAACACGCGGCCTCATCCGATATGCCCGAGGGGACCTCGTGAAGGTTCGAGATGGGGAGCGCCACGCGATCCGCGAAGACGCCGTCCCGGCCGTGAATGCCGATCGCCGACCGAACCTCGCAGTGGTTGGGCCGACCGGCCGCGCAGGCGGAGCACTCGCTCGGCCCCGGCTGGCTGGCGCACGTGATATTGATCTCCGAGACCACGCGTCGCCCCAGCCATTCGGGCGGCCCGGCCTCGACGACCCCGACGAACTCGTGCCCGAGAATACCGGCGAATCCGCCTGGCCGTTCGGGCGGGGAGCCACGAAGCAGTGCCAGATCCGTTCCGCAGATTCCCGCAACCGTGACCGCGACGACGACCTCGTCCTCGCCGGGCCGGGGCTCGGGAAGGTCGGACCGGACCCGGGCCATGCCGTCCTCCAGCCAGACGCCCCTCACGGTGCAAGTCCCTCTCGTCGTCTCATCCTATATTCTGGGCGTGAGGACGGTCCCGCAGCAACGCGGCTGCGGAGGACAAAGGACATCGATCCGATGAATGAGGACGAGCGGGACAGGCAATTTCTGCGGGAGGCGGTGCGTTTGGCGCGCGACAGCGTCCTGTCGGGGGGTGGCCCCTTCGGTGCGGTCGTGGTCCGTCACGGTCGGGTCGTCGCCACCGGGATGAACCGCGTTGCCGTCGACTCCGATCCCACGGCGCACGCCGAAGTCCTGGCGATCCGGGCTGCCTGCGAGGCGCTCGGGTCGTTCCAGCTCAACGACTGTGTGGTGTACTCCAGCACCGAGCCCTGTCCGATGTGCATGGGAGCCCTCTACTGGGCCCGGCCCGAGCGGATTCTCTACGCCAGCGGGCGGGAGGCGGCCGCGGCAGCCGGCTTCGACGATCAGTTCATCTACGACGAACTCGCCCGGAGCGTGGACGCTCGAGATCTGGCCACCCGTCACGTCGACGTGGCGGAAGCGGGTTCGGAGTTCGAGGCGTGGCGCGCGCTCGAGGATCGGACGGAATACTAGTGTGGCAACCGGGATCGATCTCCTGTAGCATGTGGGCTGGTTGCGTCCGACGTCGCGGAAGGGCGCGTGACCCGTATCATCAACGTTACATCGACACCCGTCCAGGGAAGGCTCGTGGAACCGACAGACGTCTGGGATCCCGACTACTACCACCGCGTCGTCGACTGCCAGTGGGCGTGTCCGGCGCACACGAACGTGCCGGGGTACATCCGGCTGATTGCGCAGGGGCGCTACGACGACGCCTACATGCTCAACTGGGAATCGAATGTGTTCCCGGGCATTCTGGGCAGGACCTGTGACCGCCCGTGCGAACCGGCCTGTCGCCGCACCCGCGTGGAGGACAAACCGGTAGCGATCTGTCGGCTGAAACGCGTCGCCGCCGACCTGCGGGGCGATGTCACGGACCGCTTTCCGACAATCCCGGAGACGAAGAACGGAAAAAGGATCGCGTGCGTGGGCGCCGGACCTGCTTCCCTCACCGTGGCGCGCGACCTGATGCCGCTCGGTTACGAGGTCACGATTTTCGAGGCACTCGATCGCCCCGGCGGTTTGATGTGGACGAACATCCCGCAGTTTCGGCTTCCGCCCGAAGTCCTCATGGAGGAGATCGACTACATCCTCGACATGGGCGTCGACCTGAGGCTCAATACGCCCGTCGAGTCGATGGGGTGGCTGCTCGATCAGGGGTTTGATGCCGTCTTCGTCGGCTCCGGGGCCCCCAAGGGCAAGAACCTGGAACTCCCCGGGCGTTACGACTCCGACAGGATCTTCATCGGCATCGACTGGCTCGAGTCGGTCGCGTTCAAGCACATCGACTCGATCGAGGAGAACGTCCTCGTGATCGGGGTGGGGAACACCGCGATGGATTGCTGCCGGACGTCGAAACGGATCGGCGGGACCAACGTGAAGGTCGTCGCCCGGAAGTCGAAGCCCTACTTCAAGGCCTCACCCTGGGAGCTCGAGGACGCCGAGGAGGAGCTCGTCGAGATCATCGAGAACCACTCGCCGACGGAGTTTGTCATCGAGGACGGCGTCCTGAAGGGGATGAACTTCGACATCGTCGAGTGGCACCCCGATGAGAACGGGCGGCTGCGCGCTACCAGGCTCGACGAAGCGTTCATTCCGGCAGATGCGGTCATCCTCGCGATCGGTCAGGATACTGCGTTCCCCTGGATCGAGGACGAGGTCGGCATCGAGTTCAACGAGTGGCGCGAGGCGGTTGTCGACAAGACGACGTTCATGAGCACCAGGGAAGGCGTGTTCTTCGGCGGCGACGCGGCGTGGGGACCGGAGAACATCATCTGGGCGGCAGAGCACGGTCATCAGGCGGCGATCTCGATCCACGCCTACTGCAATGAGCACGACATGGCCGCGCGTCCGCCCCAGCAGATGAACCTGGTGAGCGCCAAGATGGGGCTCGACGAGTGGACCTATTCCAACAATTACGATTATGCGGGACGCTCGAGGATGCGGCATGTGAGGCTCGAAAAGCGCCTCCAGAGCATCGAGACCGAGGTGGAAGAAGGGTTCGACCTGGAGCAGACCCTGGCGGAGGTCGAACGCTGCCTGAACTGCGATCTCCAGACGCACTTCACCGGTAGTCTGTGCATCGAGTGCGACGCCTGTATCGACATCTGTCCGCTCAACTGTCTCACGATCACCGCCGGCGGAGTCGAGGCGGAATTGCGGACCCGGCTCGAGGCGCCCGCCCTCAACGAAGACCAGGCGATCTACGTGTCCGAAGGCCTCCCACAGACGGACCGGGTGATGGTCAAGGACGAGGATCTGTGTATCCACTGCGGACTGTGCGCCGAACGCTGTCCTACCGCCGCCTGGGACATGCGAACATTCGACCTGCTTCTGCCGTACGCGGGGCAGGACGGGCCCCATCCGTACTCGCACCTCGGGATCGCCGAAATGGCCCCCGGGCGTGGGATCGCCGCGAGCGCCGACCGGCCCACGGCGGGCGTATGACGGCGACGCGAGTGAACGACTTCGCGTTCAAGATCGGGACGGTCAACGGTACCGGTTCCGCCAGCGCCAACGGCCTGATCATGCAGTCGATTTTCCGGATGGGCATCCCGGTTTCCGGGAAGAACGTGTTCCCCTCGAACATCCAGGGACTCCCCACCTGGTATGAGATTCGGGTGAGCGGGGCGGGGCACCTGGCCCGGACTCCCCGCTTCGACCTCATCGTCGCGATGAACCCGGCCACCTACGCTCGTGACATCGAGGAACTGGCGGCGGGTGGTTGGTTGCTCTACGACTCGAGCTGGCCGATGGCCGACACGCTCAAGCGAGACGACGTCAACTTTATCGGCGTTCCCCTGGCCGAAATGTGCATATCGAACTTCGAGAAACCGCGTGAGCGGATTCTCATGAAAAACATCGGCTACACGGGTGCACTCGCCGCCCTGCTCGAGCTCGATCTGGACGTGATCCGGACCCTTCTCGAAGAGACCTTCGGGGAGAGGAAGAAACATCTCCTCGAATCGAACTTCACGGCGATTAAACTCGGCTACGACTACGCCCGCGAGCACTTCGATTGTCCGCTCCCGATTCGGCTCGAGCCGATGAGCGAGAACGACGACGCGATCATCATCGACGGCAACACGGCGGCGGCTCTCGGGTGCGTCTACGCCGGCGCTACCGTGGCGGCCTGGTATCCGATCACGCCGTCGACGTCGCTGGTCGACGCCTTCACGGGCTTCTGTAAGCGGTACAGGAAGGAGCCGGACACCGGTCGGAGCCGCAGCGCGATTATCCAGGCGGAGGACGAGTTGTCCGCCGCGGGGATGACGATCGGCGCGGGGTGGGCGGGTGCGAGGTCGTTCACGTCGACAAGCGGTCCGGGGATCTCGCTCATGGGAGAGTTTATCGGTCTCGCGTACTATGCGGAGGTGCCGGCCGTCTTCTTCGATGTCGAACGCGTCGGGCCGTCGACGGGGATGCCCACGCGGACGCAGCAGGGCGACATCCTGCTTTGCGCCTATGCATCGCACGGCGATACGAAGCACATCGTCCTGTTCCCGGGCGACCCGGCGGAATGCTTCGAGTTCGCGGTGGCGGCATTCGACCTCGCGGAGCGGTTCCAGACCCCCGTGTTCGTTCTTTCCGATCTCGACATCGGGATGAACGACTGGGTGGTCCCGAAGCTGAAGTGGGACGATGACTACGTCCCCGATAGAGGGAAGATTCTGGATGCGGAGGCGCTCGAGAAGATCGACAAGTTCTACCGATACCTCGACGTCGACGGGGACGGCATTCCCTACAGAACGATACCCGGTACGCACCCACGAGGAGCGTATTTGACGCGCGGGTCGGGTCACACGAAGTGGGGTACATATACGGAAGACGCAGATGACTACCTCGAAGTCGTCGATCGGTTGCGGGAGAAGACCGCCGGCCCCGCGGCGCCGGTGCCGGCGCCGGTGATTCGTCGGCGCCCGAACGCGACGATTGGGCTCGTGACGCTCGGAGGGTGCGACGGTGCGGTTCGCGAGGCGCTCGAAACGCTCGAGCAGGATGGCGCCCGGTACGACTACATGAGGATTCGGGCCTTCCCCTTCTCGGAAGACGTGACGTCCTTCCTCGAGGCCCACGATCTCAACATCGTGATCGAGCAAAACCGGGATGCGCAGCTCCTTTCGCTGCTGACGCTCGAGACGCCCATCGCGAAGGATCGACTCGGCTCGGTAAGGTGCTACGGGGGACTGCCTCTGAGCGCGCACCACGTGATCTCCGGCGTCGAGCAGGAACTCGGCCCCGGTGCCCGAGTCGAAGGAGCCAGCGCATGAGTCACATCGCCAAGCCGCGCATCGTCCACCCGGCGCTCGAGAAGAACGCCCTCGGCCTCACGCGCCGCGACTATGAAGGACGCATGTCCACGCTGTGCGCGGGGTGCGGCCACGATTCCGTCACTGCAGCGCTGATCGAGGCGGTGTGGAAGCTAGACGTTCCGCCGCACCGCGCCGCGAAGCTCAGCGGCATCGGGTGTTCATCCAAGACGCCCGCCTACTTCATGTCGGAGTCGCACGGATTCAATTCGGTGCACGGCCGAATGCCGTCCATCGCGACCGGGGCCAACGCCGCGAACCGCGACCTCGTCCACATCGGCATCTCCGGTGATGGCGATTCGCTTTCGATCGGGCTGGGACAACTGTGTCATGCCATCCGCCGGAATCTGGATCTGATCTACCTGATCGAGAACAACGGCGTGTACGGCCTCACGAAGGGCCAATTCTCCGCCTCGGCGGACATTGGTTCCACGACGAAACGCGGGATCGCGAACGAACAGCCGCCGATCGATCCGGTGCTACTGGCTCTCACGCTCGGGGCGACGTTTGTCGCGCGGAGTTTCTCCGGAGACAAGGATCAGCTGGTTCCGATCATCGAGGCCGGGATTCGCCACCGGGGGTTCGCCCTTGTGGATGTGATTTCGCCCTGCGTCACGTTCAACGACCACGTGGGTTCGACAAAGAGCTACGCGCACACGCGCGAGCACTACCGGGAGGCGACCGAGGCCGCCTTCATGGCCCCGGAAGACTTCGTTCCGCTTGCGGACGAGATCACTGCAGAAATCTCGGCCGGGGATACCCGGGACGTACGGATGCACGACGGCAGCGTCGTGCGATTCCGGAAGATCGATGAGGACTACGATCCGACGGATCGGGATGCCGCGTACGCCTTCGTGCGCGATCGACACGAGGCTGGGGAAGTCGTAACGGGGCTGCTCTATATCCATCCCGAGACGCGCGATCATCACGAGATGCTGAACACCGTGGCGACGCCGCTGTGGGACCTGCCGTTCGGAGATCTATGCCCGGGGGCGGACGCCCTCGACGCGCTCATGTCCGACTACCGATGACGCTCGCGCCCATTTACCGATGACGATTGAACAGGTCCAGCCGGTCCTGCCCACCAGCGACGTGGCCGCCGCGATCGGCTACTACGTGGGCGGCCTCGGCTTCGCCGACTTCACCGAGAACCCGGGGTACGCGGGCGTGAGGCGTGGGAGCGCCGAGTTGCACCTCCAGAGGCACGATGCGGAAGAGTGGGAGCGTGTCGAACGCCCGATGCTGAGATTTGTGGTCCAGGACATTGACGCTCTCTTCGCAGACTGACCGTGACGCGACCCGCCGTACTTCTTCAATAGCCTTCCGGGGCGTGTTCTTCAGTCTCAGTATCTGGGCCCGGGGCTTCTGGTACGGCCTGAAGCGACCGGGTCGGCTTCGTCGTTCCCTTTTCGTCCTGGTACTCTTCTCGGCCTGGAGCGCGGTGCGGTCGATCGTGTTCGTCGGCCGGGCGCTCGACCACATCTTCTTCCCCGGGTTCCGCCGACAGCAGATCGCGCGCCCGGTATACATCGTCGGGTCTCCACGCAGCGGCACGACGTTCCTCCACAGTCTGCTGGCGCTCGATGAGGAGCGGTTCACCTCGCTCAAACTCTACGAGACCCTGTTTCCGTCGATCGTCATCTGTCGCACGATCGAGGCGGCTGCCGGGCTCGACCGCCTGATCGGTCGGCCGATCGGCAAGCTCACGGCATGGGTGGAAACGCGCGCCTTCGGAGGGTGGGACGACGTGCACGGGACGGCCTTCGCGAGACACGAGGAGCCCGAGGGCACCTGGGTTCTCAAGATGGCCACGCCCGCCGTCTACCTCTTGTTCCCGTTCTTCGACGAGATGCCCGAGCTCGAGTCGCTGGAACTCCTCCACAGCGAACGAGCAAGGTGTAGCGCGATCCGGTTCTATCTCGGCACGCTTCGGCGTCACCTCTATCTGGACGCGCGCCGCGGCGTGGAGCGAACTCTGCTCGTCAAAACCGTGCTGTTCCCGAGCAGGATCGAGGCGGTGATGGAGGCGTTGCCGGATATCCGGTTCGTGTACCTGATGCGCGACCCGCGGAGAACCGTCGCGTCTGCGCTCAGCATGCTCACCATGCCGTGGAAGGTTCACTCGCCCGGGATCGTGGGGTCGACACCCGAGACGGCCCGCTTCGCCGACGTGTTCATCGAAGGATACCGGAAGTATCTGCGTGCGCGGGCCGAGACGCCCCCGGAACGGTGGCTGACGATCGATTTCGCCGACATGACCGGCGATCCCGACGACGCTGTGCGACGCATCTACGACTACCTGGATCTCGACCTGGACGACCACCTGGCGGAACGGTTGCGCGTGGCTGCTCGGACCGCCGATAACCGGAGGAGCATGCACCGGTACACGCTCGAACAGTTCGGTCTCACGGCGGGCGACATCGAACGAGCGCTGCCCGAAGTCGTCGCCGAGGCGGTCGCGGCGCCTCCCGCGCCTTCCCCGTAGGGCGATCCGTCAAGTTTTTGCGGCAGGTACGTGGGCCCAGCTGGCCCGCGACGTGCAGCGTCAGCGACCCTGACGCGGTCCGCGCGGCCGGCCGATGTGTTCGGAGGCGGCGCGGGAACGCCCGCAGTGTGGAGCGATCCGCGATCACGCGAACGGTGGACGTCGGGATGGAACGAGGGAGGGAACATGAATGATCGCAGGCCGGTGGGCATGATTCTCCACGAAAAGGCAGATCGCATGTACGTGATCTGCAGCGACGGCACGACCTACTCCGCCAAGGTGGGGCACCCCGGGATCGTCATGGGTTGGCACGAGATCGACCCGATTCCCGGCACGCCGGCCTGGGAGGCCGCCGCAGGGGCCGGTCGAGGGCTTCCCGATTTGAAGTGACCGTCACCCGGCCCCCGAGAAACGGGCGCCGGCCATTGGGATCGATGCCCGCACGAAGCTGCTGGAGAACCGAGATGGTCGTGCGCTAGCCCTCGGCGGCTTTATCGGAAAGGCCACTCGCGATCATCGCGCCGACAACGCCCCCGAGGAGCGGGCCCCAGACGTAGGCGAGCGACAGCGAGCCGATGCCGAGCGCGACGGCCGGGTTGACGACGCCGTTCGTCGCATGCGCGGCAAACGAAACGCCCAGCGACAGCGAGCCGCCGATCACGGCGCCGGCCATGACCTCCGGAACCCGCCCGATGACGACCGAGCTGACCCCAAAGACGAGCACCGCGGCCCCCAGCGCTTCCGAAAGGCCGACATGGAGCGAGTTCGCCGCCGTGACCTCGGCGGGCGAGGCGAACAGGAGTCCGCCCACTCCGAGCGCGGCCGCCCCGCCGATCAGCTGGGCGACGATATAGCTGCCTGCCCCTGCCGCGTCGATCTTTCCAATCGAGAAGAGACCGAGAGTGACGGAAGGGTTGATGTGACAGCCCGAGATGGGTCCGATCGTGTAGACGAGCAATCCGAGCGTCAGACCCGCGATGACGGGCGTTCCCATGGGAAAGTCGGGGTTGTTGATCGAAATGAGCACGGCGAGCGCAAGCATGAACGTTCCCAACAACTCTGCGGCGAGTGCCTTCGGTTTCATGTCAGCTCCGGGGTCGGTGTAGGGTGGACGGGCCATTTTTATCGAGCGTGAGGATATACGCTGTCAAATTGCGCCGTCAACGGCGGTCCATCTCCCGCCTTCCTTTCGCCGGTGCGTCCCCAGAAGAACCCGGAGACCCTGTGCCGCTCCCGCGCCGCTCGTCTGGGGTGCGGTCTATCCGTCCTCTGGTGGAATCATGGTCATCAGGACGCCTTCGCCGGAGGAGTCGACGCACTCGCCCTCGAACTGTCCGTCGTCCTGCGCCATCAGCGTGCAGCTGATCTGTACTCCCACGTCGAGCGTGAACACGAGGGTGTCCGCCTCATGCATGGGATTGCCGGCCATGACATTCCCCATGCCCAGATCGGTCGGGAGAATGATCTCGATCGCCAGGACGTCATCGGCGTATGACACGTCGTAGGAAAGGTCGATCACCTCGCCATCCGGCGTGAACACCGTTCCCGTCCATACACCGGCCTCCAGCCTGTCCTGCGCCGTCGCCGGTGCCGCGAGACCGAGCATGATGACCAGTGCCGGAAGCACGCGTTCCAGAAGTCGTCTCGACATTCGCATTCTCCTGCCTGTTGAACCACGCGACCGCCCTCCGGTGTCGGACGACGCACCACTGCGGAATCCTACGGTCACCTCGGCCCGGCCGTTTCAGCGCTGCGCGGCTCGTGGAGGACCGGTCTCCCGAGTAGTGTGGGACTCCGGTAGAGAAATCGGCGCGGTGCTCACGAGCGCCTCAGGATACCACACCAGGCGAGGGAGGAACCATGCCACGTATCGAGACGGTGGCGGTCGAGGATGCCATCGGGCCACTGAAAATCGACTACGACGCCGCGATCACGCGCGCTGGACGCGTCTACAACATCGTGAGCCTTCAGAGCCTGAATCCCCCCGTCATGCGAGCGAGTCTCAGACTCTACCAGACCCTGATGCTCGGCCCCGGGCCGCTCGACAGACGAGAGCGCGAGATGCTCGCCACGGTGACGGCGCGCGAGCTCGACTGCTTCTACTGAACGGAGGCACACGGAGAGGATCTCCGTGAGGTGACGGGTGACGCTGATCTGGCCCTAGCGGTGATCCGGGACTACCGCGACGCGGACCTCGACGCTCCTACCAGGGCCCTCATGGACTATGCCGTACTCGTGACCCGCAACCCATCCGGTGTGGCAGACTCGACGATCGCAGAGCTACGCGGTCACGGATGGAACGACGCCGAGATTCTCACGGCCACGGAGATCATCGGATTCTTCAACTACTACGCGAGGCTCGCCGAATCCCTCCGCGTCGATCCGGAAGATTTCATGGTGAAGGACGTCGGAGTGTGGCCGAAAGAGGGAGCGCCCGGCCGAGCCTTCTAGCCTCCCCGTCGCGAGCGCGAACCCGACGAGCGGCCGCCGCCGGACCTGCGTGATCCGGACGAGCGACTGGCGCCGGACCTGCGTGAGCCCCCGGACGAGCGACTGGCGCCGGACCTGCGTGACCCGGACGAGCGACTGGCGCCGGACCTGCGCGAGCCCCCGGACGAGCGGCTGGCGCTGGACCTGCGTGACCCGGACGAGCGGCTGGCGCTGGACCTGCGTGACGGCCCCGAAGAGCGGGTCGCCCCGGAACTACGTGACGGCCCAGACGGGCGGCTCCGCACGGCAGGTCGTGATCTGCCGCTGGATCCGCTCCGCACGGAGGGTCGTGATCCGCCACTGGGCCGACTCCGCACGGAGGGTCGCGATCCGCCACTGGACCCGCTCCGCACGGAGGGTCGCGAGCTGCTGCGGGATCCGCTTCGCACTGCAGGCCTGGATCTACTTTGCGAACGCCCTACCGTCGGCGTCCGTGCGACCGGGGAACTCGGCCGTCTCAGGTCCCCTCGAGATGCGCCCCGCACGGTCGGTCGGGATCCACCACTGGATCCACTTCGCACGGAGGGTCGCGAGCTGCTGCGGGATCCGCTCCGCACGGTGGGCCTGGAGCCGCTTCGCGAACGCCCTACCGTCGGCGTTCGTGTGACCGGGGAACTCGGCCGTCTCAGCTCCCCTCGATCGGTCGACTGCCGCCCGACCGCGGGTGGCGCGGCACGTGGGCCACGACGTGAGATCCGGTCGGTCGATGTTGGGCCGCGATCGATCGTCGGCCGACGCATCGTCGGTCTGGTTGTCCCCTGCGTTTCGGGCCGCCGTAGGGTGCCTCCACTCACCGACGCCCCCGAACGCGAGCGCCCCGTCACCCTCCCCGCGTCGCCCGCTCCGGGTCGGCCGCTGGTCGGTCTTCGCAGTGTCGCGCGGTCCACGTTACGAATGCCCGTCTCGATGTTGGGTCGCCTCGACTCGATATCACGCGCGTTCGACCGCAGGGTTCCGCCACCCGAACGCGACGACACGTCCGCAGTGCGCGAACTGCCACCTCGGCCACGGAGCGTCACGCGCTCGAGCGTCGAGGGAAGCTTGTCGACACGGTCGACGAACGGGGTAGCGTTGCCGAGTTGGCGTCCGTTCAACGAACCCTGACGGGTCAGCCGGGTCAGTCCCTCGCCCGGTCGACGCCAGACGTCCGGACGCAATGCCCGCGTGTCCGTGGTCAGCAGGCCGCGTCCAAGCGAAAGGCCTCGACGCCCGAACTCCTGCCCGCTCAACATCTGCTGATCTCGGCGGCCCAACCGGTCGGTCCGGGCAAACGTCCAGTATCGGTTCCTACTGTACCAGGACGATCCGTTCACCCAGCCGTACACGCCGTTGTAGTATCCGTAGGATGATCCGTAGCGAGGACGGTAGTACGGCCAGTAGTAGCCGGTCGGCGCCCAGCCCGCATACCCGCCGTTGCCCCAGTAGAAATAGACGTGGGCGCCCGCGAAACGGCGGCCTGGATACCAGAGCCAGCCGTACGAAGAAGCGTAGTTCCAGTAGCCGTAGTGCTGTGGTGCCCAACCCCACGGGTCGTACGATACCCAGATCCACCCGGTCGGTGCGTACCGCCAGCGTCCGTTTCGATACGGCGCCCACCCCGCACTCACGTAGGGGCGCCAGGCCCAGGATGTCCCGACCGATACCCAGCTCCCGTTTCCTTCGAGGGCGGAGGTGGAGTACTGAAGATCTGAGTCCACGTACTCGGCATACTGTCCGGCCGAGTAGTCGCCGAGCCCATCACCCCACGCCTCGAGGTCGTCGAGGCTCGGGGCGGCTGCGAACTGCATCGTGGCGGTTCGGCTCCCTTTGACGGACAACGTCTCACCCTGCCGTACCTCGGCGGCATCCGAGTCGGTGCGGACCTCGGCCCGACCTTCGCGAACCACGACTTCCGTGCGCTCGTCATCGTCCACGACGACGAGATACAGGCCCGACTCGACGAACCGTATGTTCGAGTTGGGTGTCTCGATGCTCGGGGGCGCCTGACCCAGCTGATCCTTCACGACGACGAACTGCACGGTTCCTCTTCGCAGCGTCAGTACGGTCGCCGGATCTTTCGCGTCGGCGGAGTACGCCAGGGCTCTGAACCCGAGATCGGCCCCGTCTCCGAGTCGGACGAGGTTTCGATCCGCCAGGACGATTTCGGCACGTGAGTCACCCGACACGAACAGGCGGTCGCCCACGAGAACGGGCTCGTTGGTCCGGAGCTGAATGCGCTCGCCGCCGGACGGGATCAGCGTGCCCGAGCCGTCCAATGTGCGGACATATCCGTAGGTGCCTTCGAGGTCGGCTCCGGGGCCGGCCTGGTCGTATTCGGATGGCGTGGGCGGCTCCTGCGCACTCAACGCCTCCGCTCCGCCGAGCCACACGCCCGCCGCGAGGACGAGACCGCGGGCAACGTCGGCCAGCGTTCTCTGAAGAGTCGTCTGAGTCACATCGTGCGTATACATGCGTCGCTCCGTTCCCCATCACCGACCCGGCGAAACCTCCGCGTCCCGTCGGGGTGCTGTCTGATTGACGATGTGAACGGCCCCGGGGTCACGGGACGTCGTCGATCCACTCGGCGATGAAGAGGTTCGTATTGCCCTCGTGCGACCCGTACCGGTTCGAGGCGAATACGAGTTGTTTCCCATCGGGCGTGAACATCGGGAAACTCTCGAACTCATCGGTGAACGTGACCTGCTCCAGGCCGGTCCCGTCGATGCCGATGAGGAAGAGATCGAAATTCCGGCTTTCGGGATCCCCGAGATTCGACGCGAAGATCACCTGCTCGCCGTTCGGGTGAAAGAACGGGGCGAAGTTCGCGGCCCCGTTGTTCGTGATCCGACGTTTGTCCGTTCCATCTGCATTCATGATGTAGATGTCCAGCTTACCCGGCCGGATGAGATTGTCTGCGAGCAACGCCTGGTAGTCCGCCACTTCCTGGTCGGTTTCGGGGTAGTGCGCTCGATAGACGATCATGGAGCCATCCGCCGAGTAAAACGGCCCTCCGTCGTATCCGATCTCGTCCGTCAACTTGACGACGTCCGAGCCATCCGCATTCATGGAATAGATGTCGAGGTCGCCGTCTCGCATGGACGTGAACACGATCCGTGATCCGTCCTGAGAAATCGTCGCCTCGGCGTCGTAGCTATCGGTCTGGAAGAGCACCTCGATATCGGTCCCGTCGTCGCGCGCCGTGAAGATGTCGAAGTCGTAAAGGGCCCAGACATACCCTCGGCTGAAGTCCGGCGGTGGCGGGCACTCCTCTCCCTTGAGATGAGTGGAACTGTAGAGTATTCGGTCGCCCTCGGGGAAGAAGTACGAACACGTCGTTCGCCCCAGTCCGGTGGACACGAGGGTGCGGTCGGACCCGTCGACTCCGATCGTGAAGATCTGGTCGCATTCGTACTCGCTGCTGTGACGGCGCTGGAAGATCAAGCGGCGGCCGTCGGCAGAGAAGTATGCCTCCGCGTTCTCTCCCTCGAAGGTCAGTTGACTCAGTTTGGCGAACCGTCGTTCCCCCGGCTCCGGCGCGCGCTCCACGGCCACGGTCGCCGGACTCCGCGCGCCGGCATCCGCCGTCGCCGTCGAGGAGTCTCCGGGCAGCACGGACCCGTCGTCCCCACCGCAGGACATCATCGGAACGGTGAGGGCGATCAGTATCGCGGCGAACGCCACGGACGCACGAATGTTCATTTAGAAGCCTGTTGAAGAAGGTGCAACACGCTATACGCGGGGGGCCGGATATGCTACCCGGCTACCGGACCCCGACACGATGATTGCGGCGTCTACGACCACGTCGTTTCACGGAGATCGAAGCCGTACGTTTGACCCATGTCCAGGAGGATGCCGAACAACCCTCAGGTGATTCGATTGGGCTCCCCGGAGCTAGCTGGAGAGAGAGTGGACGCAACTCAAACGCGGTCCTTCACCGAGGCCGGTACGGACGTTCCGGTCGGCGAATGGGCTGATCTGTACGGAGCCGAGATCGAGCGTCATGTCACGGGAATGCTGGGCAACCGCGACGAGGCGCGAGATGTAGTCCAGGAGCTCTGGGTCACTGCCATCCACACGGTCCCCGAGTATGGCGAGGGATCGAATATTCGTGCGTGGCTTTACCGCGTCGCGACGCGACGCGCGCTGGACGTGCTGTCCGGGCGAAAGCGCCAGAATTTCCTCCTCGGCGCGCGGTCACGCGAGCTCGAGCCCGACCGGCCACCTCCGCCGGACTCCACGTTCCGGCGGCTGTCCGACGACGGCGCCGAACTGGTTCGACAACGGGTGTCCGCTTTGCCCTGCCGCCAGCGGGACGCGGTGTGGCTGAGGTGGATCGAAGGAAAAGACTACGCAACGATCGCCGATCGCCTCGAGAGCACACAGGAGGCGGCTCGCGCGAACGTTTACCAGGGACTGAAGAAGCTCCGGCGCGAGTTGGCCGGCGTTTGGAACGAAGAGGGAATCGGATGAACGACGTTCGGTGCGGGTCCTATCGGGACGACGACCTGCTGGCGTGGGTACTCGGGGACATGCCGGACGGCGACGAACGTGCGCTTACGCACCACCTCTCGGAGTGTTCGACGTGCTGCGAACGGACTGCGGAGTACCGGCGGCTGGAGCGTTCCGCAGGTGCGTGTCGGGAGGGTGATGTGATTCGCTGGCGCCGGTTCGACAGTCCGTTCGGGATGATGCGGATCGCGGCGAGCCGGCGGGGACTGGTTGCGCTATCGTGGCTGGCGCCGGATGACGGGGCCTTCGTGGAGCGGCTCGAAGCGCGGTTCGACACGGCGCCAGTGGTGGTTGATTGCGACGACCTGATACCGGCCGAAGACCAGCTTCTCGAGTACTTCGGTCGGCGACGCGAGACGTTCGACGTTCCCGTCGACTTGAGCACGCTGACGGAATTCCAGCAAGCCGTGCTCGAGGCCGCGGGCGGCCTGGGGTTCGGTGAGGTCGTGACGTACATGGATATCGCCGATCGCATCGGTCGGCCGCACGCTTCGCGAGCGGTCGGGAACGCGCTCGGTAGCAATCCTGTGGCGATCATCGTGCCCTGTCACCGGGTCGTTCGCACCGACGGAACCCTCGGAGGGTATATCGGCGGCCTCCGATACAAGGAGGCCCTGCTGGGTATCGAAGGGCGGACCGATCTACTGTAACGATCCCCGATCACTGCCGCGTGAACGCGTCGATCAATCGCGGTCGCCCTCTTGCTCCGGGACAGGCACATGGTGGAGCCACCGGTGCCCGGCCCGTCCCAGCAGTTGGTCGGCTTCGACGGGCCCCCAGCTGCCGGCGGCGTATTCAGAGGGTAGCGCCTCGGAATCCAGCAGCGGGCCAAACAGCTCCCACGAGGCCTCGGCTTCCGCCGCGTGGACGAACAGCGTCTGGTCGCCCGTGAGGATGTCCAGCAGCAGTGTCTGGTAGGCGTCTGGAATCCCCTCGAACACCTCGGAATAGAGGAAATCAAGCGGCAGGCTCCGCAGTTCGAACGGCTCGCCGGGCACCTTCACGTCCACGACCAGCGCGAAGCCTTCGTCCGGCTGAAGAGTAAGAAAGAGGATGTTCGAATGGACCTCGCACGCTCCCATCGACTCGAACAGGCAGACCGGCGGTCGGCGGAACCGGATCGCGATCTCCGTTTTCCGTCGGCTCAACCGCTTCCCGGTTCGGAGATAGAACGGCACGCCCTGCCAGCGCCAGTTGTCGATGCTCAGCTTCAGGGCGACGTAGGTCTCCGTAGTCGAGTCGCCGTCCACGCCTTCTTCGTCGTGGTAGCCGGCCACCGGTTCCCCCTGGCTGAGGCCGGGGGCGTACTGGCCGAATACGACGTCTTCCCGCCGGATGGGCCGGATCGACTGCAACAGCTTGATCTTCTCCTGCCGCACGGCCACGGCATCGAACCTGGTCGGCACCTCCATCCCCACGAGGCTGAGTAGCTGGGCGACGTGGTTCTGGATCATGTCTCGTAGCGCGCCGGATCGATCATAATATCCGGCTCGCGACCCGATCCCGAGGTCTTCGGAGACAGTGATCTGGACCTCCTCGATGCGATCACGATTCCAGAGGGACTCGAAGATCGCGTTCGCGAAACGAAACACGAGCAGGTTCTGAACGCTCTCCTTCCCCAGGTAGTGATCGATGCGGTACACCTGTGACTCGTCAAAGGCGGCGTGAATGGCCGAGTTGAGCCGGCGTGCGCTTTCGAGGTCGCGGCCGAACGGTTTTTCCACGACCAGGCGGGTCCAGCCCGGTCCGTCGTTCAGGCCGGCGCCGGCGAGACCTTCAACCGCCTCCGGAAACGCGCGGGGCGGTAACGCCATGTAGAACACTCGGTTGCCGGGCAGCCCGCACCGGAGTTCCACGTCGTCGACTCGCCGCGCGAGCCGCTCGTAGTCTGCGGCATCCCCGCTGGGGAGCCCCTGGTAGAAGACCCGCGCCTCGTCCAGCTCGGCGATGTCCTCCTCGGGCGCACCCGACTCACGAAGCGCCGAACGGATCCAGCGGCGAAAGCTCTCATCCGTCATGTCCCCGTCGCGCCCGACGCCGAGGATGGCCCGACGGTCGCCCAGCACACCCAGCGCCCTGAGCTGCCGCAGGGCAGGGAGGAGCTTTCGGCGAGACAGGTCGCCTGTCCCTCCGAGGACGACGAAGAGGTGCGGCTCTACCTCGTAGCACTCGAGTCCGGTCGAGTCAGCCATCGTCCCGGACGATCGCGTGGCCGCCGAACTGGTTGCGGAGCGCCGCAAGCAGGCGATCGCCGTAGGACTCCTCGTCGCGCGAACGCAGCCGTGCGAGCAATGACAGCGCGATGACCGGAGCGGGCACATCCTGGTCGATCGCTTCGAACACGGTCCAGCGGCCCTCACCCGAATCCGACACGTAGGGGGCGACGTCCGAGAGCGACTGATCCTCGGCCAGGGCGCGCGCCGCAAGATCCAGCAACCATGAGCGGACCACCGACCCGTGCCGCCAGATCTCCGCGACCTGATGAAGATCGAGTCCGAACTCTTCCTTGTGGTGCAGGATCGCGAACCCTTCCGCATAGGCCTGCATGAGGCCGTACTCGATCCCGTTGTGGATCATCTTGACGAAGTGCCCGGAACCGCTCGGGCCGACGTGCCCCCAGCCCACCTCGGGTCCGGGTGCCAGTGTCTCCAGGGCCGGTTGGACATGAGCCACAGACTCGTCCGAGCCTCCCACCATCAGCGAGTACCCCTCCGACAGGCCCCAGACGCCGCCACTCGTGCCGGCATCGACGTATCCGATCCCACGATCGCCCAGTTCGGCGGCGCGTCTCACGCTGTCTTTGTAGTTGGAGTTTCCGCCATCGACGATCACGTCTCCGGGCTCGAGGTGCTCGACGAGTGAGCCGATTGTTCCGTCGACCGGCCCGCCGGCGGGGACCATGATCCAGACGACGCGGGGTGAGGTGAGTCGCGCCACGACGTCCTCGATGGAGTCTGCCCCTTCGGCCCCGTTCGCGACCGCGGCCTCGACCGCTTCCCTACGCAGATCGTAGGTGACGACACCGTGGCCGCCGCGGATAAGGCGCTCGGTCATGTTCGCGCCCATCTTGCCGAGTCCGATCATCGCGAGCTTCATGTCCGCTCCGTTCCTGGAAGGGTGGTGGAGAAGTACAGGGGGTCGTCGCCGCGTCAGGCTTCGCGTTCGATCAGCTGAATGAGCCGGCTGATGCCTTCGCTCGGTGGGGCGACGCGCACCCGCATCACTCGTCGCCCACGCTCTTCCATCGCTTCGAAGTCGCCTCGAGCCTGAGCACGAATCAACTGATGAAACGTGTACTCGGTTCCCGGAACGGGGACGTGGGCGCCCGCGTCATCGGCCAGCTGCAGGAAGACGCCGGAGCCCGGGCCTCCCTTGTGAAGCTGCCCGGTCGAATGGAGAAAGCGGGGACCATACCCGAGGGTCGTCGCGGCGCCTGTCGCGGCCGTAATCGCTTTGCGCAACGCGGTGAGCGACTCGAGTTCCTCTGCGCCCCCCCCGGGCAGGTACGCCTGGATCGCGACGTAGTCGCCCGGCTCCACCATCCCCAGAAAACGGTCGACGTGGTTCGCCAACTCGTCCACGTCCGCACCTCCGGCCGAAGAGCCCGCGTGACCATAGAACGGTACGTCCCACGCGAGATCCAGCTCGCCATCCTCCGCTTGTGTCGACTCCTCCGCGGTCTCGTCAGATTCTCGAGAGTCACCGGGCTCTCCGGCCATCGCCCGCCGGGCCAGCTCCTTCGCGAGTTGCACATCGGGTTGATTGAACGGGTGCACGTCCATGGCGGACCCTGCCATCGCGACCGCGACTTCCCAGACGAAAAACAGCCCCAGGAGGTCTTCGATCGCATCGACTTCGAGCCGAACGATCGGGTGCCCGGCGGCGGCGAGCGCGTCCAGACGTCGGATCGAATCGTCCGTCTCACCCCACTGCTCCGCCTCCCCGATGGCCTCGGCCGGAGAGACGATGCCGACGAACAGGCGGTCGTCCCCGTACATGTCGGGCTCGAAGGGGAACTCGTGGGCTACCGGGATGATGCCCTTCCCGTCCTTGCCCGTGCTTTCCGCGATCAACTGCTCGACCCAATCAGGCACGGCTTCGAACGGGTTGCTCGTTACGAAGGTGACCTTGTCCCGTCCGGCGGCGGCCAACTCCGCGAGCGCGGCGCCGAGCCGTAGCCCGGGGTTGTCGGTGGCAGGCTCACGGCACACCTCCGCCGCCTCGGCCGCCGCACCGACCAGCGGTGCCAGCTCGATCCCCATGATGGCGGCCGGCACCAGACCGAACGGGCCGAGGGCCGAGAATCGACCGCCGACGTCCGGCGGGGCCTCGACGACCGCGAGGAACCCACGGTCCCGGCCGAGATCCGCCAGGGGTGAGCCGGGGTCGGTGATCGCGACGAAGTGCTCGCCCGGGCTGTCCGACACCTCCTGTACCCGCGACCAGAAGTGGCGGAAAAGGGACAGCGTCTCGAGTGTCGTACCGGACTTGCTGGCCACCACGAAGAGGGTGTTGGCCGGATGGAGCCACTCCATGTCGCGGACGGTTTGAGGGTGCGTGGTGTCCATGACGGTCAGAGGGAGACCCCCACCTCCCCCGATCGCCCGGGCCAACACCTCCGGAGCGAGGCTGGAGCCCCCCATGCCCAGAAGCACGAGGTCGGTCATCCAGGGAGCGACGGAGTCGACGAGCACGCCCAGGTCCGTCAGCAGCGCCTCTGCGATCTCGGGAAGGTCGAGCCAACCAAGTCGATTCGTCAGCTCGGGCGTGGCCGGATCGGGAGACCACAACGTCGTGTCTCGTCGCCAAAGCCGCCCGGCAGCGTCCTCATCTTCCCACGTCGCGAGCCGCGCTGCGACGGCGTCGGCGTATTCGCCGAGTTGGAAGCGAACGTCGATCACGATGACACTACAGTACAGTTCATATTTAAGTACATATCTCGTTTATTATCAGTAGTTTACGATAGTCCAACGACGGCGCCGTCGTCCTCGATGCGCATGCCCTCCGCTGCGGGAACGCGGGGCAGTCCCGGCATCGTCATGACCGTGCCGGCACGCGCGACGACGAACCCGGCGCCGGCGGACGGTCGCACGTCCTGGACGGTGATCCGGAAGCCGGTCGGCCGTCCCAGTTTCGCCGGGTCGTCGCTCAGGCTGTTGGGCGTCTTGGCGATGCAGACCGGCGTCGTCCCGAGGCCCGCCGCCTCGAGTTGCGCGATGTCCTTGTCGGCCTGCCTGGTGTAGTCGACACCGTCGGCCCGGTACACCTTGTCGGCGATCATCTCGATCTTTTCCTTGATCGGAATGTCCACCGGGTACCTGGGCTCGTACTGGCTCTGCCCCGAGTCCAGGGCCTCGAGTACGGCGCGCGCCAGGTCTTCGCACCCTTCACCCCCCCGAGCGTGCCCCTCTGATCTCGCGTAGCGAACGCCGAGAGCTTCGCAATGCTCGGCCACCGCCTCGATCTCCTCCTCCGAGTCCGTACCGAAGACGTTGATGGCCACGACGGGCTCCACTCCGAAACCACGGATGTTCTCCGCGTGAGCGGTCAGGTTGACCAGTCCGCCGCGCACGGCCGACACGTCAGGAGTCGCGAGGTCTGTCTTGCTCGCCCCGCCGTGCAGCTTCAGGGCACGGATGGTCGCGACGAGCACCGTGGCCTCGGGGTTGAGTCCGCCGATGCGGCACTTGATGTCGAAGAACTTCTCCGCGCCGAGGTCCGAACCGAAGCCTGCCTCCGTGATGACGACGTCCCCGAAAGCGAGACCAGCCCGTGTTGCCATCAACGAGTTGCACCCATGCGCGATGTTGGCGAACGGTCCGCCATGGACGAACGCCGGGGTGCCCTCGAGCGTCTGGACGAGATTCGGGGCGATCGCTTCGCGAAGGAGAAGGGTCATGGCACCGGCGACGTTCAACCCGCGGGCGTACACGGGAACTCCGGCGTACGTGTAGCCCACGATGATGTTTCCGAGTCTGTCTTCGAGGTCTCCGAGGCTCGAGGCGAGACAGAAGATCGCCATGACCTCCGATGCTGCGGTGATCATGAACCCGTCTTCCCGAGGGACGCCGTTGATCCGTCCGCCGAGCCCCACGACGATGTTCCGGAGTGCCCGGTCGTTCATGTCCACGGCTCGTCGCCACGTGATCTGACGCGGGTCGATGTTCAGCGCGTTTCCTTGCTGCAGGTGATTGTCCAGCACCGCCGAGAGGAGCGCGTGCGCGGAAGTGATCGCGTGCAGATCGCCCGTGAAATGGAGGTTTATGTCCGCCATCGGGATGACCTGGGAATAGCCTCCCCCGGCGGCCCCGCCCTTGATCCCGAACACGGGACCCAGGCTCGGTTCCCGGATGCAGAGGACGCTGTTGGTTCCGACCCGACGCAACCCATCCGCGAGGCCCACGGATACCGTGGTTTTTCCCTCACCGGCAGCCGTCGGCGTCATCCCCGTCACCAGAACGAGTCGCCCGGAACCCGGTTCTCGCGCGAAGATCGTCTCCGGCTGCACCTTCGCCTTGAAATGACCG
>JBGMQU010000051.1:0-8235 GCA_048060725.1 Gemmatimonadota bacterium
CGTTGGCAGATGCGAACGACGCGCTGATCGCGCTGAAACGCGATTCGATCGACGGGTCGGGCGTGCTGGTCATCCAGGGAGGCTGCTGAAACCCCTGGTGGTTCTCGGCAGGTTTTTCAGCCGTGTTCTGCTGCGTCGAGAGCCGGGACAGTACGTCCGACACCGGGAGACCGTCCCGGGGCGTCGTGACCCGGCCGCCGGACACCGCGAGCCGCGTCGGCGAGCGGCTCTGTTATCGTAAGTGACTGGCCAGAAAGGAGTTGTACGACTCACGGAACACTGCCGGTCCCGACATCAGTGTGGAACGAGGTTCGCATCGAAGATGGATGCAGGGGGATTGCGAGCGGGCGCGATTTGGACTGGAGGTAACCAAAATGATCAGCAGCGTTCGACAGGCGGAGTGGGCGGGGGTCCTTCAGACTTTTTCCGACAGAAACGCGGGCCGCCGGACCCTGCTCGAGATCGACAATCCGGCGATGGGAGCCCAGACGCAGGAGCACGGTTTTCAGCTCCTCGGGGTCACCCATGACGCGAAGGACGAGCGGATTCAGATCATGCTCGGCGTCTTCGGGGACAGCACGGCTCCTCATCTCACCCACACGGTCGGGGATATCGTGAGGGTCGACGTTCTCACCGACGAAACCGGGCGGGACACGGTGCTGCGCATCGCGCAGCGGGACACGCAGACGCTGCTCCGGGTCGAGCAACCTGAGCTTCCCGAACTCAACTGACGTGAGGGCGCGGAGGCCGTCCGCCGAATCGTGGTGACCGACGACCGCGGAGTGCTAACGGAATCCTGGCGCTCGACGACCTACAGCTGACGGAGTCGGACCCGCAGGGTCGGCTTTGCGAAAGCTCGGGTCGCATGTGCAGATTCCCGTCATGGTGACACAACACACACGATCCGGTTCCCTGATCGGGGCTGTAGCGCTTGGCCTGCTTTGGGTCGGGACAGCCGCGGGCCAACAAGATTCTTCGCGGACGGTCATCGCGGAGCAGGACTCCATCGGTCGTGCGGAGCGTCTGTTCACCGAAATGCTTTCCTTGACGGAAGGCGTGCGGGAACTGGGGGTCCGGGCAGCGAGCCTCTCGGGCGAAGACTCCATGATCATTGTGCAGCGGCAGGCCCGCCGATTCGATGACGCACTGGCGGTCGTGGGGGCGTGGGTCGATGTGGTCTCGAAACTCGACGCGTCGAACCCGACGATCCGGGCCCAGCTAGACTCTGCGGAGGCTCTACTTGGCCAGGGAAGCGACCGGGTCAGACTCGAGAAGCGCGAAACCGAGCACCTCATCTCGGACATGCGGATCCCACGAGACACGCTACACGGGCCCCTGCTGCTCGAACACGAACAGGCGATCGCGCGGCAGAGCGTTCGCCTCAACACCAACGTCCAGGAGTTCTCCAGGTTCGAGGACTGGTATACTCGTCTGGGCATCGACGCGGGCGGTCTCACGGAGGAGGTCGACTCTCTCGTGCAGGCCCGGGCGGATGATCTGGCTGACCGCATCGGAATCGTCGTGGACCTGCGCCGCGCTCTTCGGGAGGCGATCGAGAGCGCGCCCGCAGCAGAGGCGCAGACGCTCGCGCTCGACCAGCTAGCGCTGGATGCCAGGCTCAACAACAACACGAGCAGCCTGCAGGCGATGATCCGGCTGCTCAACGAGCGCGGACGAGAGACGGCCCGCTATCGTCAACTGCTGATTTCGGCAACCGGAGAGTTGACGACCGATATCCTCGATCGCCGCGTAGCGCTCGGTCTCGCGCGCGAGGGCCTCGAAGCGGTCGGCAAGTGGCTCGCCACCGACGGCATCCAGCTCCTCTTCCGGCTCCTGATCTTTACCCTGATCATCTTTGCCTCGATGTTCGGCGCTCGGGTCGTGCGGGCGATCATCCGGCGCGGCTTCGCGCGCTCGGGCGATCAATCATCCGCTCTCATGCGCGAAACCGTGCTGTCGCTCGCCGGGAAGGCCGTCATCGGGCTGGGCCTCCTCATCGGGCTCTCGCAGATGGGGGTCTCCCTGGGGCCCCTGCTCGCCGGTCTTGGCGTGGTCGGCTTCATCGTCGGGTTCGCCCTACAGGACGCGCTCTCGAATTTTGCCGCAGGGTTCATGATCGTCCTGTACGAACCGTACGACGTGGGTGATCTGATCGAAGTCACCGGGGCGCGAGGCAAGGTCGCCGGAATGAGCCTCGTGGCCACGTCGATCAAGACCGTCGACAACCAGATGCTCGTCATCCCCAACAGCAGGATCTGGGGCGATGTCATCCGGAACGTGACGTCTCAGCGGGTCCGCCGGGTCGATCTGACGTTCGGAGTGGCCTACGACACCGACCTCGATGAGGCGGAACGCATCCTCACCGAGTTGGTCGAGCAACACGAGATGGTGCTTTCCGATCCGTCCCCAGTCATCAAGGTCCAGGAGCTCGGCGACAGCGCCGTCGACTTCGTCGTCCGCCCCTGGTGCCGCACGGACGACTATTGGGATGTGTACTGGGACGTCACGCGCGCCGTAAAGGAAGCCTTCGATGCGGCCGGGATCGGAATCCCCTTCCCGCAACGCGAGGTACACGTGCGCACGATCCGTGAGTCCGACTCCGCCCCGGAGGAATGAGGATCTTCTGGACGGACTCGAAGCGCAGACTGGCCTGTGTGACCACGCTGCTCGTTGCGGCAGCGCTCACCGGGTGCGGGGCGATCCACAAACAAGGGATTCCGTACCCTTTCGCGCCCGACCCGCCCTTCGGTCAGATCGTCAGGGAGATCCGTCTCGAGGGGAACAAGAACACACGCGAGTCGGTGCTCCGCGACAACCTCGCTTCCGTGGTGGGTCAGCCGTATACCGAGAAAAACGCGCTAAAGGACTACCGCCGGCTGTTCCAGCTCGGCGTGTTCACGCGTCTCGAATTCAGGACCGAGGCGGTTGAGGACGGGATCGCCCTCATCGTGTCCATGGACGAAGTGAACCCCTACCTGCCGACGCTCAGCTTCTCGATAACGCAGGAAAATGGGCTCTCGCTCGGGCCTTCCGTATCATCGCCAAACTTGTTCGGCCGCAGTACGAAAGCGTCTCTGTCCGCCCTCTTCGGGGGCTCCACCTATTTCGGATTGCGGTTCCGGGATCTCTGGAGGCGGGACACGGAGTGGTTTGGCTGCTGTTACGACTTCCAGTTGTTCCACCGCCAGCGAAGGAACAAGCTCGACAACTTCGACGAGAAGTCCACCGAGATCTTTTTCCAATGGCTGTACACCGTTTCCGAGCGCTTCCACCTCGGGCCTCGCGTGATGTGGATCCAGCTGGACGCGAAGAATGACTCGCTGGGGAACAGACCCCCGGTGACGCTGAATCCGGATGGTCCCGACAGAATTCCGGGACTCGGGTTCGCGGCCGAGTTCGATACTCGTAACCTGACCACATACCCGACGACCGGTTGGTACGCGATGCTCGACGGCACGCAGAATGGGGGATTCCTCGGCGGGCCGGCTGACTACTTCAGGGTCAACGCGGACGTGAGGGGCTACTTCGAACTCTCCGGCCCGAAACATTCGCTCGCGCTCTATTCGCTCGCGACCATGACCTCCGGCGAGGTGGGCGTCGATATCCCGATCCACCAGGACTTTCATATCGGGGGCACGAACTCCGTCAGGGGTTGGTCGCTGGACGCTCGCGAGGGTAAGAACCAGTTTCTCAACACGGTCGAATACTGGTACGCGGTCGTCCCCCTCAGCGCCTACAGAATCTGGTTCATTCGCTTCGCAATGGGCCTTCAGTTGGCGGCGTTCGCCGATATCGGCACCGCCTGGAACAACTCGCAGGAATTCACGGACAATTGGATCGGGGGCGGGGGCTTCGGTCTCCGACTGATCATCCCGCAATCGGTCATGGTTCGATTCGATGTGGCGGTAGGACAGCCGGGGATGCGTCTCACGTTCCACGTCGGGGGGAACGAGAAGGCGTACGCCCAGAAGCAGCGCGTCCGATGACCGGTCCTTCCCGCGTCGCGGCCCTTGTTTCCCTCGTGTTCATGACTCTGGGGATGTCGCCACGCGCACCGTCCGACGGGCGCGGCCGTCCGGACGAGTGCGCGGTTCGGCGCGTCACGCGGGACGAGCTCGGCCACGCCATGCGGCAACACGGCGACTACGACGTTCTTGCCACGACGAACAGGGGCCGGTTCACTACCGAGCTTCTGCTGGGACTCGCGCACAAGGCGCGAGACGAGCGTTGGGGCGTTCAGTTCTACATCGATCCGGACGACTGGTTCTTCTCCTTCGTAGAAACGGCCGGCATCCAACCCGACGAAGCCCCTCTCTCTTCGAAACTCGGCCATGAACACGGGCAGCGAGTACTGGTCGAGTACCGACCGGGGCGCGTGGTGCGGAGAGTCCGCAAAGGACCCATCCCGGAGTTGGCGATAAGCGTGCGGTCCTGGTGGCCCGAGGACTCAAACCCCGCCGACAGGTACAGCCTCACCGACACGACGTCCGTACCGAAGCTCAAGGCCACATCGCACCGCGAGATCACGTATCGCGTGCTCGATTTCGAGAACATGATCCTGATGGACCAGATCGACGGGGTCACGGGCCGCCCCCTTACGGGCGTCCTCGGAGCCCTTTTCAGTGTGATCGGCGAGGGGGGCCTCAAGCAGTCCCGGTTCGTGGTCACAGATGACGGCCTCCAGATCCTGCGGGCCCGATCGAAGAAGGTGATCTCGGTGTGGGCCACCGTGACGGTCGAGCCGGATGGGACCGCGACGAAGGGCGTGCCGGATGATCGCCCAGACCTGCGGCCGATCGAAGACCGATTGATGCAGGACATCGAGATCGAGTACGCCAACTACGCCTGGGACACGGACGACGGATTCTGCACCATGGACGATGCCTGACTACGAATCCCGGGGTCGGCTCCACGGTCGAGCTGACAGCCAGATTCTTCATCGGAGAACAACATGCTGACACGTCGAAACTTCCTCGGTGCCTCCGTCGCGGCCGCCGCGACTCATGCGGCGTTTCCCGGTGCCGCGTTGGCGGGACCTGGCGCCCCTGATGAGGCATGGCCCGACCCGACGGCGAGACGCGACGACGCGGATCTTCTCGACAGGTGGCAGGACCAGGAGCTCCCCCCCTCCATCGCCCGCCTGACGTCCATGGCGGACCAGGCCCGGCCCATCACCGTCGAGGAGCGCGCGGGGCGCATGGAGAAGGCCCGGCGCCTGATGCGGGACGCCGACATCGATGCGTTGTTCCTGACTGGCGGCACCTCGCTCAACTATTTTAGCGGGATGCGGTGGGGGTTGAGCGAGCGGCTGTTCGCCCTGGTGATCCCGGTACGGGGGAACCCGTTCGTCGTCACCCCGGCATTCGAGGAGGATCGCGCGCGCGAGCAGATCGCGATGGGCCCGTTCGACACGTCCACGCCCGTTTTCACCTGGAACGAGGACGAGAGCCCCTACGCCCTGGTCGCCGGCGGCCTTCGAGACCTCGGGATCTCCACCGGCCGGATCGGCATCGAGGAGACGGTGCGGTTCGTGTTCAGCGACGGCGTGGCGCAGGCCGCGCCGGGGCTCGACTTGACCAGCGGAACGCCGATTTCGTTCGGGTCCCGGGGCCGAAAGGACGCGCATGAACTCGAGCTGATGCGGCTCGCCTCGGACGTCACCCTCAAGGCCTACGAGGCGGCGTATCTCGCGCTGGACGAGGGGATGACCCAGAACGACTTCGCGCGTCTCGTCTCGCTGGCCCACTCGCGGCTCGGGTTTTCCGGAGGCGCAGGCGTTCAGACCGGCGAGTACTCGGCCCTGCCGCACGGATCGATCACGCCCCAGGTCATCCGGGAGGGGACCATCCTTCTTATCGACGGCGGATGCGGCGTGGAAGGGTATCGCTCCGACATCAGCCGCACGTTCGTCCTCGGAAAAGCCAGCGAGAAGATGAAGGCGGTGTTCGAGATCGAGCGCCGCGCCCAGGATGCGGCGCTGGCGGCCGCGGGTCCCGGGGTCGAGGCACAGGCCGTCGACGCCGCGGCGCGGAAGGTGATCGTGGACGCGGGCTATGGCCCCGGATACACATACTTCTCGCACCGGGTGGGCCACGGCATGGGCATGGACGGACACGAGTGGCCCTACCTCGTGAAGGGCAACACGATGCCGCTCCAGCCGGGGCACACGTTCTCCGACGAACCCGGCATCTACATCCGGGGCGAGTTCGGCGTGCGACTCGAAGACGACATGGTCATCACGGAAGACGGGGCCGAGCTGTTCACGCCGCAAAGCCCATCGCTCGAAGACCCGTTCGCGACGGACTGAGCCGCTTCCCCAGCCCGTCGCTCCCGGTGCTCACGGCACGCTGAAGAAACTACCCTAGCGGTTTTCGACTTCGGCGAGCGCGGCAAGGATGTCCACGTTTTCCGGGCGGATCTGGTAGTTCACTTCGGTGAACTTCCAGTGTACGCGGCCGTCCATGTCGATCACGTATGCCGTCGGGTGCGGGATCGCGCGTCCCTTCGGATCATCCACGTTGAAGAGCCCGTATCGATCGATGATCGCGGCCCCCGGATCGGAAAGAAGCGTGAAATCGAGGACGTAGCCGTCGTTCTCCTCCGCCACCCGGTCCACCATCATCTGTAGCTCTTCCGGGCCGTCCGACGAGATTGCCAGGATCTCAGTCCGCTCGCGCTGCTCCGGTGTCAGGAAATCTTGCAGCTCCCCGAGCTGCTTGGCACAAAACGGTCACCAGTGTCCGCGATAGAAGAACAGCACGACGTTCTTCTCGCCGCGGAAACCGGAAAGCGTGACCGCGTTGCCAGCGAGCGACATCGCGGTGAAGTCGGGAGCCAGATCGCCCGCCGTTACGCGTTCGAGGTCGGTCGGCGAAAGGTCATGACCGTCCACGGGGCCCAGTACGATCTGTTCGACTTCCGGCTCGGGCTCGTCCGCCGAATCACCGGTTGCGCAACCGCCCAGTACCACCAGCGCCGCCACGCCGAGAACCATGGCGCCTATCTGCTTCATCGGATCCTCGCTTCACTCGGGATTCGTCGTCGGGAGAGGCACCGTACCACCACGATGCGTCCTCCGAAAGACGGGGCCTCTCCCGGCCGCCAGAGGTGGTGGGCTACCCCCGAACCACTACCGGTCGCCCCCATGATCGACCTCTGGCACCCGCACCCCGGCGCGGAACCATCGCACGGCCTGTCGACCGCGGCGAACGTGCCGTGGCCGTAAGGAGTGGAGGTGAGCTAGATTCGCTCGGAGAGGCCGACGGAAGTTCGCCGGCCAGTTGGGCACCATAGACCCGGCCGGGAGGTCAATCAGATGGAAGGCTTAGCCTTTACCCCGATCATCCTGCTAGTACTGGGGGCGTTGCTTCTCATGCTCCTGGCCTGGGCCGTCCCCGTCGGGCTCTGGATCGCGGCGCTCGCCTCCGGGGTGCCGGTGAGCCTGACGAGTCTCGTCGGGATGCGTCTGCGCAAGGTGCGTCCGCCCCGCATCATCCTCCCGCTGATCAGTGCGACCAAGGCGGGTCTGGACCTCGACCTCAACGCGCTCGAGGCGCATTTCTTGGCCGGCGGCGATGTAGAGGGTGTCGTCAACGCACTGATTTCGGCAGACAAGGCCGATATCGCGCTTCCGTTCCAGCAGGCGGCCGCCATCGATCTCGCCGGACGAGACGTCCTCGACGCCGTCCAGGTATCGGTAAACCCCAAGGTGCTCCAGACCCCGAAGGTCGCCGCCATGGCCAAGGACGGCATCCAGCTCATCGCCGTGGCGCGCGTCACCGTGCGGGCCAACATCAACCGTCTCGTGGGTGGAGCGGGCGAGGAGACGATCCTGGCGCGCGTGGGCGAGGGCATCGTCTCGACGATCGGATCGGCGGACACGCACAAGGATGTATTGGAGAACCCCGAGGCCATCTCCCAGACGGTGCTCGCAAAGGGCCTGGATAGCGGCACCGCCTACGAGATTCTCTCCATCGACATCGCCGATGTCGACGTCGGGAAGAACATCGGCGCCGAGCTACAGACCGACCAGGCCGAGGCGGATAAGCGGATCGCACAGGCCAAGGCGGAAGAACGACGCGCCATGGCCCTTGCCGCAGAGCAGGAGAACAAGGCCCTGGTGGAGAAAATGAGGGCGGAGGTCGTGCGCGCCGAAGCGCAGGTGCCGCAGGCGATCGCCGAGGCGTTCCGCCGGGGCGACCTCAGCCTGGAGCAAATGGCCAGAGACTCGTGATC
>JBGMQU010000051.1:8335-21159 GCA_048060725.1 Gemmatimonadota bacterium
TACCGCCTTCTTGTAGTCGATCCCCAGGTTCTGCCGCTTGTTGACCTCCTTCAAGGCCTTCTCCTCCATCGCCTCGAACCCGAGGAAGACGGCGCGGCAGCCCGAGCGGTACATCAGGTCCAGCAATTCGTCATCATCGGCGACACTGACGGTGGTCTGACAACCCCAGAAGAACCCGTAGTCGCGCCGGATCATCTTCTCGAGGAGGATCTTTCGATCCTCGAGGGCCGCCTCGCCGTAGCCCATGAAGTTCTCGTCGGTGATGACGATGATGGGCTTGTGCCTCACCGAATCGAGGTCCTCGAGCACCGTCTCATGCGGGATCATGCGATAGGCTCGGTGATCGAAGACGGTCAAGTAACAGAACGAGCAGTGATACGGGCAGCCCCGCGACGTCATCACAGACGGATAGTCGTAGTTCTCGTGGATCAACTCGCGACGTGGCGTCCCGAGATCCTCGACGGCGACGTCCATGCGGCCGGTGTAGGACGGCTGGAGCCGGCCGCCTTCGAAGTCGCCGAGCATCTCCCGCCACGGCCCCTCCCCTTCCCCGACGACGACCGCGTCGAAGTGCTCGAGCGCTTCGTCCGGCAAGGCCGACACGTGCGCTCCGCCGCTCACACACGTGATGCCGCGCGCGCGAAGCTCGTCGGCGAGCTCATAGGCGCGTGTGATGCCGGGCGTGATCGGCGAGAACGCGACGAGATCGGCCTTCAACCGGGTCGCATCGACCTTGTCTCCGACGTACTCGTCGAGGACCGTCACGTCATAATGGTCGGGTGTGTGGCGTGCGAGATAGGCGAGGGCGAGGGGGCTGTAGAGAAGCTCTTCTCCCCGGGTCTCGTTGTATCTCGAGGGATACACCATCGCGAGATCTATCACTGCTCGAACTCTCTCGGCGTGAGATATGCGGATTTGTAGATATCTTTATCGGAGTCTATGCCGGATGGTGTTCCCCGTCGAGGCCCGGAAGGTTGCTGCAGGACCCTGGTGGGTCACCCTAACGCGGCGGACGGATCTCGACGCGGTCCTCGATGAAGCCGAGTTTCCGTAGTGCCTTCTTTTCCCGTTCGGACCCGCAGACGATCGTCTTCGCAGCCTTGAGGTTGAGGGCCGGAACCACGACCTGGTCATGCTCGACGAACAGACAGCGATCGAGGACCTGAGTCAGGCTCCGGGTTTCGCTCCAGATGCGCGCGGCCGGGTCGTCACGCAAATCCTCGTCCGATACCAGCCAGTCCAGGTGTGCCCGCACCGCTCGGCCGGCGCCTGCGACAGTCGAGGCACTCGTCAGGGGGGTCAGAAGCTCACACCAGAAGTCATAGTGGACCGGATATCCGCGAATCCCTTCGAACCCGAACAGAACATGGCGCTCCAGCAACCGCGCCCGACCCGAATGCGCCGTCACGAGGTATCGGAACCCGGTGATCGCGCTTCGACTCCGAGACAGCCAGACCTGGGGGGAGAAACCGCAGAATTCGCCCAACCAATCGTAGGCGACCGCAAAGTCGGGATCGATGACGCCGCCGGGCGGCGGCTCCACTCTACCGTACCGAACGTATCTCAACGGGCGCGTGTGGTAGTACACGGTGGCCGGGTGCTCTCCTGCCGGTTGCCGGCGGTTCCGGACCGTGGCAAACTTCTCTCCGCGAATATCCGATGGATTCTACGGCCTCAGTGGGAGGGACGCATGGCAGTACAGTGGATGATCCGCGGCTCCGAGTACGGCAACTGCAACTGCGACTGGGGCTGCCCGTGCCAGTTCGGCTCCCCGTCGACGCACGGCAGTTGTGAGGCGGTGATCAGCGGCCACATCGAGGAAGGCTACTTCGGAGAGACCCGGCTGGACGGCCTCGACTGGGTCATGACCGTCTGGTGGCCCGGCGAGATCGCGTCGGGGAACGGCCGCCAGCAGGCGATCATTGACGAGCGGGCAGATGACGCACAACGGGACGCCCTGCGCAGGATCCTGTACGGAGAGGACACCGCCCCCGGCGCGACCCATTTCTTCGTATACAACAGCACCATGTCCGAGGTGCTCGACCCGCTGTACGCCCCGATCGAGCTCGAGATCGATGTCGACGCCCGCCGCGGGCGAATCCACGTGCCCGGGCTGGTGAACTCGACCGGGAGTCCGATCACCGACCCGATCAGCGGCGCCGAGTCGCGCTCCCGGATCAACCTGCCCAACGGGTTCGAGTACACGGTCGCCGAGATGGGGACGGGCACGACGAAGGCTACGGGGGCCATTCCGCTCGACCTCGAGGACAGCTACGGCCAGTTCAACATCCTGCACATGAACCAGGACGGAGTGATCCGCTAACCGCGAGTGGGTGTGCTCTCCGTGAGTGACGGGCAACCAGGAAGGTTGGCGTGGGGGTCCGCGCTGCCCCGACGCGACCGGGCAGCCATCCTGTCGGCGCTGGCCGGAGTGACGGCGATCGCCTGGGTATACCTGGTCGTGAGGACGGCCGGCATGGGGGACATCGGGGCCGGGGGACCGATGTCCCTGGTGCAGATCCGGCCGTGGACCGCCCTGGACTTCCTGCTGATGTTCCTGATGTGGGGGATCATGATGGTCGGCATGATGGTCCCGACCGCCGCCCCGATGACACTTCTGTACGCCGGGATGGCCCGCAAGGCGGCGGGACAGTCCACGCCGCTGGCTCCGGTCGCCGTTTTCGTATCGGGGTACGTCGTCATGTGGAGCCTGTTCAGCATCGGCGCCACGCTGGCGCAGTGGGGGCTCGAGAGCGCTGCGCTTCTCTCACCGATGATGGTGACGACGAGTCCGAAACTCGGGGCCGGCCTCCTCATCGCCGCCGGCCTGTACCAGCTGACACCGGTCAAAGAGGCCTGCCTGGAGCACTGCCGCTCACCGGCCCACTTCATCGCACGGCATTGGAGATCGGGGCCGGGCGGGGCCTTCCGACTCGGACTCCGGCACGGGGCGTATTGTCTGGGATGCTGCTGGGTTCTGATGCTGCTTCTGTTCGTGGGCGGCGTGATGAACCTGCTGTGGATCGCGGGTCTCGCGGTCTTCGTCCTGCTCGAAAAGGTCCTGCCGCTCGGCGCCCTCGGCGGGAAGCTCGCCGGAGGTTTTCTTATTCTGGCGGGGCTACTGCTCCTGGCCTCGTGACCGGAACCGCGATGTCGGATGGAGCAACCGCCAGATCGATGTCCGTCCGTGTCGATTCTCCTGCCAACACCTCCACCGCGCGCCGCCCGGTGTAGTACTTGTGCCAGGCGACGAGTTCGTAGGCGCCGGCGGGAACGCCCTCGAGAATGAACGACCCGTCCTCATTCGGCTTCGTGAAGACCGAGTTTGGGAGGACCAGGATGTGGGCCTGCATGTACGAATGGATGTCGCACAGAACAAGAAGGCTGTCGGGACGCCGAAACGTCGCCCTCATCGTCACACCGGCGTTCTGCGCGCGATTGAATACCGTCCGGCCTCTGCTCTTCGTGAACACGTGGATATTGTGCGTGACGGTATCGCGGTTGGTGATCGTCAACTCGACGCCGAATCGTGTGGCGAGTACGTGCGGAATAAACGTGTAATCGCGCTGCTCCAGAATGGGCGGAGAGGCACCGGGCTGCGGCTCAACGCCCTCGAGACCGTCTCCCACCAGGAACACGATGGTGTTGGTCACGCTGTCCCACTCGGGGACGGCGTCGCCCCCCAGAAGCACGCGGCCCCGGATCGAGCCCACGCCGTCCTGCACGTCTCCGGCCGCACGCATCGCTCCGATTCCGGCCGCGTCCGCACGCAGCCCGCAGGCGAGTAGCGTCGCCGAAGAGACGAAGATGAAGCGGGCCGCCTTCATCGTGTCCGGGCTCGAGGCGTGACCGTGAACGCGATGGACATCCCCGTGCCGAGATGCTCCGGGATCTGGCAGTTGAGCAGCCACCTGCCGGGGTTGGCCATGTCGACGAGAACGTCGACGGTCGACCCGACCGGCAACAACACCGTGTCCTTCCACGCCAGGTTCGTCGCGCGCACGCCGTCGCGCTCGACCACGAGAAACCGCTGGCCGTGGAGGTGCATCGGGTGGTGCATCGGGTGAAGACTGCGGGACGTGTTGCTGAACCGCAGCTTCACGATGTCACCCTGTCGGAACCGCCACCCCACCGCGGGTCGGATCTCGGCCCCTTCGGACAGCGGTTCGTGCAGGATCCACAGCACTTCGTTGCCGGTCGAGAGCCAGTTCATCATGGGCATGGCGTCGTTCCATTCGACCGGGCGGTAGTAGAGCGTGTCCATCGCCATTGTCACGACGACGGGGGTCGGGAGCCCCTGGATCTTCGAAGACAGGACCAGCTCGTGATCCACGGGTGCCTCGAAGCTCGGACGAAACCGATCTATCTCCGCCCCTACTTCGGCATTTTCGCGCAACGTGTCGAACCCGGCAGCATGGTCGGGCTCCGCCCAATCAGCGGCCACGGTGATCACACCGAGCGTGTCCGTGCGGGGCACGAACACCGCGCGGAAGTGGTCCAACGCCTGGATCCGGTTCAGTACGGCGGTGCCGCCCGTCTGCGCGAACCGCACGTCCACGACGTATCGCTCACCGGGCGCGATTGGAACGTTGTCGACCCGAACTTCGCGCTCGAATCGGCTCAGATCGCCCGCCACGAGCTTCATGTCCGCACCTGGAATGACCACGTTGAACGTGCGCGTGTTCGAGGCGTTGGTGAGGAAGAAGCGGACGACCTCGCCGCGGCGTACATCCAACGAGTAACCGGTCCCGCCGTTCACGAGCAGCACGTTCCCGAACCGACCCATGAGCGCGTGGTTGGGAAGCTCGAAGCCCCAGGGGAGGAGACCCCGATCGTCGATCTGAAGATCATCCAGGATCAGAAACTCTTCGCGGTTGGCCGGTCCGTAATACCGGGGTTCGGCCGAGTCGACCACGAGGTTGCCGTACAACCCCAGATCCTGCGCGATGTCGGCGTGCTCGTGCGGGTGATACCAGAAGACCCCGGCATCGTCGAAACGAACCTCGTAGACGAATGACTCTCCGGGGTGCACCGACGGCTGCGTCAGACCGGGCACGCCGTCAAACCGGTTGTCGACCCGGACGCCGTGCCAGCGCATGGTCGTGGTGAGCTCGGTCTCGTTCCTGAATTCGATGAACACCGTCGAGCCCTGCCGCACCCTGAGGCGCGGGCCCGGCTGCTGGCCGTTGAAGCCGTACAGGATCACGGACAGTCCGGCCACCGTGCGGCGCAGCGGCGCGGCTACGAGGCGCAGCGTGTCACCATCGGCCAGCCGCCGTTCGCGGGGCGCCGCGGCCTCCAGTAACGTCGCCGGGTCGATACCGCGGCCGGGCAGGAACGGAGACACGCTCGGCAGGGCGCCCGCGAGACCCGGTTGCATGGGCATCGACATCTCGTTGGGCGGCATGCGCCAGCGCGGCGCAGACACTTCCCCCTTTTCCCCTTCCGCGACCGCCTGGGCCGCCACCCCGGTCTTCCCAATGCACAGAGCGGCAACGATCAGACCGAAGGAGACTCTGAACACGCTATCAATAGATATCAGCATCATGATGTCCATTATATTCCGGACGGAGAACGCCGGCCAACGTCGCCGTCCAGCGTTGACGGGGTGGAGCGGTTCGAGGGCGGTGCGACGACGCGGGAGATGCCCCCGGACCGTCCGTCACCCGAAGGGCGCATGGGGTCCGTGCTCGACCTGCGTATCCGGGGCTATGGCGTCCGTAACGCGACCCGCCGTACTTCTTCAACAGCCTTTTAGCGTATGGTCGGACCCCCGGATGCCGAGGCCGTCATGTTCCTGCCGCCCGTTCTGTCGAGCATCTCTGCCCGTGTCGCGATCATCTCCGCCCGTGTCGCGGCCGCCTCGCTGGCATGCGCGCTCGCGACCGCCGCCTGCCAGGCCGCCTCCGCTGGCCCCGAGATCACGGTCTCCTTTCCGGAAACCGTGAACGCCGAGCCGCTGGACGGCCGGCTGATCCTCGTGTTTTCGCAGCGACCGGACGGCGAGCCGCGTTTCCACGTCACCGACGGGGCCGCCGCCCAACCCGTGTTCGGCCTCGACGTCGAAGGGTGGGCGCCGGGCGAGACGATCGGCGTCGCCGACACGGTGTTCGGGTTTCCGGTGGGTCGATTGGGAAGTCTGCCCGATGGCACGTACCGCGTTCAGGCGATCCTCAACCGATACGAGACGTTTCGGCGGTCCGACGGGCACACGGTCAAGCTCCCGCCCGACCGCGGAGAGGGTCAGCAGTGGGCCAGGAAACCCGGCAACCTGTACAGCGACGTCATGGAGTTCACCGTCGGTTCCGGAGGCGACGCCCTGTCCCTGACACTGGACAACGAGATCCCGGAACTCCCGGATCCGGCGACGCTCGAGACCGACTGGGTGAAGTTCGTCCGGATCCGCTCGGATCTGTTGTCGGAGTTTTGGGGAACGGACATGTACCTGGGCGCGTGGGTGATGTTGCCCCAGGGCTTCGACGAGCACCCTGACGCCCGGTATCCGCTGGCCATCTGGCACGGGCACTTCCCTTCTTCGTTCAGCGCGATGCGGGTCGAACCACCCGATATGACCGAACCGTGCGTGTACAGCGAACGGTTCAGCCTCGACTGCTACAACCGCGTCCAGCAGCAGTACCGACACGAGCTTTATCAGCAGTGGACGTCTCCCGACTTCCCGCGTCACCTCGTCGTGGAGATCCAGCACCCCACGCCGTTCTACGACGACTCCTACGCCGTCAACTCGGCCAACAACGGCCCGTACGGCGATGCGATCATGCGCGAACTCGTGCCCGAGATCGAGCGGCGGTTCCGCGGGATCGGGGAGGGGTGGGCCCGCTTCACGTATGGCGGCTCCACGGGCGGCTGGGAGGCCATGGCGGTCCAGGTGTTTTATCCCGACGACTTCAACGGCGCGTTCGCGGCCTGTCCCGACCCCATCGATTTTCGGGCCTACACGGTCGTGGACCTGTATGAAGATGCCAACGCCTACTGGATCGACGCCCCGTTCAAGCGGACGGCACGGCCGGGCCACAGGGATTGGTTGGGGCGTATCGACCGCACGATCGAGGAGTCCAACCACCTCGAGCTGGTGCTCGGGACGAAGACGCGGTCGGGGCAGCAGTGGGACGTCTGGGAGTCGGTGTATTCGCCGGTGGGCGAGGACGGCTACCCGCGACGGATCTGGAACAAGACCACCGGCGAGATCGACCACGAGGTGGCGGAATACTGGCGTGAAAACTACGACCTCGGATACATCCTGAGCCGCGATTGGGAGACGCTGGGCCCGAAGCTCGAGGGCAAGCTCCACATCTACGTCGGCGAGATGGACAACTACTACCTCAACAACGCCGTCTATCTGACCGAAGAGTTCCTCGAGAGTACCACCAATCCGTACTACGGCGGGGTGGTCGAGTACGGGGCCCGTGACGAGCATTGCTGGAACGGCGACCACGATCAGCCCAACGCAATCAGCCGCCTGCGCTACATCCAGATGTACACGCCGCTCATGCTCGAGCGGATGCTCGCGAGCCACCCTCCGGGCGCGGATTTGACGAGCTGGCGGTACTGAGGCGCCCCCCCCACTCACACACCACGTCTGACGCCCCCACAGCACCGTTTGACGGCCCCACCGTGCGAAGATACTGTGCTCCCGCTAGTTGAGACTCATTATCAACTAACGAGAATCGTTATCGGCTGGGCCTCGAACTTCGGAGTGAATGGCATTGCAGGCATTAACGGCGGCCACATGTTTCGCGTTGTCGTACTCGCTCGCCGGGTGCGCCGTCCACCCGCCTCCCGACGTGAGCCCATCCCCCGAGGTCCTCATGGACACCGCCGATCGGCAGCCTGCACCGATCGCGTCCGGGGTCCTGGTGATGGCGCACGGCGGATCGGAGACGTGGAACGCAGCGGTCGAGGCCGCCGTCGCGCCTCTCGGAGAGGAGATCCCGACGGCGATCGCGTTCGGAATGGCGAGCCCGGTGACGCTCCAGAACGCCGTCGACGAGTTGGAATCGGCGGGCGTGGCGAGAATCGCGGTGATCCGGCTCTTCATCTCCGGTGAGTCGTTTCTCCACCGGACCAAGTTCCTCTTCGACAAGCGGACGGACGCACGTCCCCACGGACGGACCGCGCACGGCTCGGACGCCGAGCTCCACCCCATTCGAACGGCGAGCCAGATCGAGATCGACCCGCAGGGCCTGGTAGACGGATTCGAGACCGGCGTGATCCTGCGCGATCGAGCCCTGGCCCTCAGTCGGGACCCGACGTCCGAGGCCGTCCTCATCCTGGCGCACGGGAATGGCGATGAGGCCGCAAACAACCGGCTGCTCGAGAACACGGAGGCTGCGGCCGATGTGATCCGAGCAGATGGGTTTCGAGACGTCAGGGTCGAGACGCTCCGTGAGGACTGGGCCGCGGCCCGCGATAACGCGGAATCGCGCATCCGCGGGTGGGTGACCGAAAACGTCGCCGAAGGGCGGAGAGTGATCGTGATCCCGTTTCGGCTGTCAGGGTTTGGTCCCTTCAAGGACGTGCTCGAGGGGTTGGAATACGAAGCCGATGGCCAGGGGCTGATCCCGCACGAGGCGATCGGCGCATGGCTCCGACGCCGGACAGAGGCTGTATTCTGTACGAACGGTTGGCGGCAAGAGGCGGTCTCATGCCCCGACAGGCCCATGCGCGCGACCCGCCGTACTTCTTCGACGTCCTTCTAAAAGTGGTAGGCCAGGGTCGCCTGCAGGTAGTCGTCCTTCCGAAACCAGTACAGGGGGTCCGTCCGGTCACTGGCGAGGAACAATCGTCCGATCAGCTCCAGCGTCAGGCGCTCTCCGAGCCGCCGGCTCGTCTCGAGGGTTCCGAAGGTCACCCCCGAGTCCAGGTCGGTCAGCACGCCGGCCAGCAGTTCGCTCCCCTGAACATCGTTTAGCGACAGCCGTAAGCCGCCGAACACGTCGTTGTCGTAGAAATTCAGGGTAAGGTTGTCTCTGCCATCGTAATTGTACTCCAGTAGCAGTCCCAGATCTGCCGCGCTCCCGAAGACACCGACCGTCGTGTGCTCGAAACCTGCCGTAACGGCGGCGAAGAGCGATCCTTGCCCCTGACGCACCATGCTTTCGGCCTTCCAGAGCCAATCTCCCCGGGTCCACTGGAACTCGACGCCCATCTGATTGGTGAGGGCATAGCTGGGGACCACCCCTTGCTCCACCGCGCCGTCGAATACGAGCTCCGGCTCGCGAGCTGTGCCATGGAAGTAACTCACCGCCCAGTCGAATTCGGCGACGCTGTGTGACCAGCGCAACGCGATGTCTGGATTCCATCGTCCAAGCGAGGATTCGAACACCGCAGCGTCGTTACGAATGGGCACGGGTACGCCCGGGCGGCCCTGGCTGCTGGGGTACAGCTGGGGGCGGAACCAGGTCATCGCGAATATGTCGACCAGTCCGAAACTCCCCATATCGTAGGTGAGAAGCGCCATGAGCTGACCGAACTTGTCCTCGCCGTCGAAACTCTCCAGGTAGTCCGTTTGATTGATGATGTCGACGAGGTGTCGCGATTCGGTCACGCCCCAGAACACTGTGTTGATTCCGAGAGTCGTCGCGACGCGCCCACGGCCGATCTGGATCCGAGCCTCCCGGGCGTCGACGTGCGAGCGCTGCGGATCGCTACTGTCCAGTCGCGCGAAGAAGATCGCGCTGGCAGCCACCTGGTCGCCGAGGGTGACCGAGAAACCCGGCTGAAGCTTCAGTGCGAAACTCCCCCATCGAGGCTGCTCCGGTGAGAGCGGCTCCATGAAGAACGACCGGACCTCCACACCTACTTGCCCGAAAACCTCCGGCGCCGTTTGTGCCGCGAGCGAGGACGGGCCGAGGAGCGCGACCTCGGCAACGATCAGGTTTGTGGCGAAGCGTAAAGCTCTACCTGACACGTGCCAGCGCGGCGCGAGTGAAGTCGCTCTCCCTCAATCCGGTGCCGAAGCGGTAGTCGCGCCAGTTCAGAACCGTGGTTCCGTCCGTCAAGAGATTCACCATGCGTGCCTCGCCGGGCTGCCAGACCCGGTCCAGATATTTCACGTATTGACTCAGGCGTAGCGTCTTGACCGGTCGATCACGCAGGTCCCAGGAATCGATTCTCAGCACCCGGTACTCGACGACATCGATCCACATCTGTTGCCTTGAATATCCAGTACCGTCGTAGACGGGGTATCGTTCGACTACGAAGCACCGCGATTCCTCGCACTCTTCTTCTCCCACGAATCTGTACTCGTACTGATTCACATGCGCCGGCACGAGATCTTCGTAGGAGAACTCGCTTCCCATGAAGGGGGACGACCGTCCGCTGGCCGAGATCCGCTTTGTTCGGCGCAGAGCCGGCAAGTAGAGCCACTGTTCGTTGTCTCGATCGCGGTATGAGTACGTCAACAGTCCGGTGCCGCGAATGTCCCGCGGGCTCTGGAAATAGACGATCGACTTCTCCTCATCGACGGAGACCTCGAGTACGGACAGCTCGAGCTCGCGCAGGGTCTCTTTCCCGCGTCGATCGATCAAGATCATGTCCATCTGCGCTTGATAATCTCCGAAGCCGCGGGCTCTCCGATCGGCCTCGACCGCGATCTCACGTCCACGCTCGACGGCCGCATCCTGCTGCCACCCGCTCGCCGGATCCGTGTCCAGGGCGACGAGGGACACGGCCACGGCTACCACCCCCTGCCAGCGCGACCTCATGATTCATCCGCTCCCTGACCGGTAGCTTCGGCCTCCACGTAGGCTTCCGGGTCCTCTTCGAAACGCTCGAGGCACCGTTGCGAGCAAAAAACGTGTCGGCGATCTCCCAGGTCGGACACATGGACCGATGTCCACTCGTCCACACGCATTCCGCACACGGGGTCGCGAGTCCAGGAGTGGACTTCCGACTTGCGGTCTCGAAGTCGACCGTCCTCGAGCCAGAGAACGCGGTCCGCGATGTCCTCGATCCGAGAGTCGTGCGTCACGACGACGACGGAACACCCCTCGTCTCGGGCGATGTCGTGCAGGATCATGGTCACGTCCGACCCTTTTTGTGAGTCGAGGTTACCGGTGGGCTCGTCCGCGAGCACCAGCGGAGCGCCGTTGATCAACGCCCTCGCGATCGCCACGCGCTGCTTCTCGCCGCCCGAGAGCGTGCCCGGATAGGCCCGTCTGCGTTCCGCCAGATCGAGACGGTCGAGAAGCTCCGCCGCCCGCCCTCGTGCCCCTTTGACTCCACCCGGGGCGAGCTGCGCCGGAAGCAGGATGTTCTCCTCTACCGTGAGCGCTTCGAGGAGGTTGAACGCCTGGAAGATGAAGCCGACGTTGCGCGCGCGTATTTTCGGGAGACTCGCTTCCGACATGGCGGAGATGTCCGTGTCCCGTATGAACATCGTTCCTGACGTCGGGCGCATGAGCCCGCCCATCATGGACAGGAGCGTCGTCTTCCCCGATCCCGACGGACCCATGATCACGACGACCTCCCCCTCTCCGATGTCGAGCGACACGTCATCGACGGCACGGACGCTCGTGGGGCCGGATCCGAACTGCTTCGTCAGGTTCCGCGCCCGAAGGAGGCTCGGCGTCTTCATCTCCCGTCCTTTCCCGTCCTTCATGACTGGAAGGCCGACATGGGGTCAACCTTCGTGATGCGGCGAGCCAGCATCAGCGTCGCCGCAACGGCGACGGCGAGGCTGGCGCCTCCGATCTGGATCAGCGAGCGAGCGGTGATGCTCAACGAAAGCACTGGTGCGAACCGAGGCCCGACGGTCGCGAAAATCTGCACCACGACGACTGCGAAGAGGAAGGCGAGGCCTGTGAGGGCCACGGCCTGCATCAGCACGGTCTGGTAGATGTGTCGATTCGAGAAACCGAGCGTCTTCAGGATCGCGAGTTCACGTCGATTGTGCGACGTGTGGATAAACAGGGCGAACCCCACCAGCAACGTGGCCAGAACCGCACTGATCGCGGTCATCAACGCGATGACCTCTGTTCCCATTTGCCTCGCGAGTTGGAGATCGTTCTCGATGAACTGAGCAGTCGGTAGCGCCTGCACGCCATCGACTTGCTCGCGAATCCTCCTCGCCAGCACGTCCGGAGTCACATCAGGCTCGGATCGAATCAGGATGTAACTGTCGTACCCGGTCAGCGAGAGCAGATCGGCCAGGTCGACGGCATTGACGAATGCGACAGGATTCGTCACCGAAAAGGTCTCTTCCGAGAGGCCGACCACGGTGAACCGACGGTCGGCGATCCGCACCTCGTCCCCGATCCCGGCCCCCGTCAGACGGGACAGGGTCTCCGGGATCACCACTTCGCCCGACCCCACCCGGCTGCTGCCCAGTGGCACCGACCAAGGGCCGCCCATCTGACCGGGCTCTTCGATACCGACCACATAGGAGAACCACTGTCGACCCCCGGCGTCGATCATCGTGTTGACGTACAGGATCCCGGCGAGCGACTGAACCCCCTCGACCCGGGCGAGTTCGACCCGCTTGCCATCGGTGATGAAGGAACTGGCCATGTGCATGTTCGAAACATGCTCCTGCATGACCCATACATCAGCGCCGGCCCGCTCGAGGTATACCGCCAGTTGTTGCGACTCACCTTCCCAGACCGCCCGGAACGTCATGACGATGGCCAGAGCCCCTCCGACCGCGAGCGTGGACCCGATGACTCGCAGGCGTGCGTACAGGAGCGCCTTGACCGTCCAGCGTCCGATCATGGTCGAAAAACCTCCGCGGGCCCGAGACCGCGGATTAGGCGCCATGGGCCCAGCGCACCCAGCAACGAAAACAGAATGCAGCCTGCGATGGCCCA
>JBGMQU010000052.1:0-21108 GCA_048060725.1 Gemmatimonadota bacterium
GAAGGCGCGGTCGACCGGCATCCGGACCACGTCGTCCTGCCGCCGTGACTCCACGGCCTGCGCTGCGTCCCGCAGCCACTCCCGAAGGTCATCGAGCCCTTCGCCAGTGACCGAGGAGACCGGGACGATAGGCCAGTCGCCAACCCCGCTCTCCTCGAGAAGCTCCCGGGTCGCCTCCTCGGCCAACCCGAGCCACTCCGTATCGACCCGGTCCCGCTTGGTCAGGGCCACAACACCTCGACGCACGTCGAGCAGTCGCGCGATCGAAAGGTGCTCCCACGTTTGAGGCATGGGGCCCTCGTCGGCGGCGACGACCAGGAGCAGCAGATCGATTCCGGTCGCTCCCGCCAACATGTTCTTGAGAAAATCCTCGTGCCCCGGGACGTCGACTACGCCGGTCTCGAGATCGGATGCCAACGCGAACGGTGCAAATCCGATGTCGATCGTGAGTCCGCGTTCGCGCTCCTCGCGCCAGCGGTCCGTTTCGACTCCCGTGAGCGCACGCACCAGGGAAGTCTTTCCGTGGTCGACATGCCCCGCCGTCCCGACGACAAGTCCGCGCAGACCCCGCTCACCCGGGGGAGCCTGCGTCACGCGAGTTCACGCAGAAACGGGAGAGACTTCAGATTGGCCCCCTCCGACATGTGATACCGGATGAAATCGGCCAGCCACTGGCCCTGCGGACCACGGGGTATCGCGACGGACTGACCGGAGGCGAGCGCACGGAGCGTGGCCAGTTCGCTCGGCTCGAGCCCCGGCCCCCCGGGCGCGCAGATCGAGCAGAAGAGGCCCCCCGCCGAAAAATCGAACCGGGCCCGGCTTTCGCCGATCGGGCGACCGCAGTTCAGGCAATCGTCGAGCTGGGGTTGGAATCCCAGGGTCGACACCAGTGCCCAGACGTGCTCCAGCCCGCCCGCGTCCTCTCCGGCCCTGGATCGCTGGTGGAGGTCGTCGAGTCCGGCCACAAGCGTTCGATACAGGTCGGGATCCCGGTGCTCGGGCGCCAATCGCATCACGAGTTCGCACAGCACCGACGCAACGGTGAAGAGATTCAGGGAGTGGCTGAGGTCGCGACGTTCACGGACCAGATCGAAGTCGGACAGGGTGTGCAGGTCGCGTCCTTCCTTCAGATAAAACGTGGCGTCTCCTTCCACGAACGGCTCGAGCATCCCGCCATATCTGCTCTTGGGCCGGAGAGCCCCCCGAGCGACGGCCGAACAGGGGCCGTGCTCGAGGGTCATCAGCCGCAGGATCTTGCTCGTATCGCTGTATCGATACGTCTGAAGAATGACGGCGCGAGTCGAGACGAGCATCCGTGACTAGCAACCGCTCGAAGAAGTAGGGCAGGTCCCGTCATGGACCCGGCAGCCCCGGAACCCGCCGCACTTCTTCAAGGCGTTCTACCGAACGTAAATATCGGTCGCGCCCGCGCCGATCAGGGCGTCGTCAATGAAGTCGCCATTGCTCTCCATGAGCACGAGCCGACCCTGCGTGCCCGCTTCGAACGTGACGCAAAGGATCCGACTGTCGAGGAGGCTGGTGGCCGACCGGCAGTTGGTGAGATCGGACCCGTCCGCCTCCTTTGGCTGGATCGGGTTCGTGGGGCCACGGTCGAAGTTCTCGGTGGAGAAGTTGAACGTCACGATGTCCGTCCGATCGAACGACCCCTGGGTGCGCACGATGTACCCGAGCCCGTTCCGCCCCGCCTCGAAGGACATGCCGTTTCCTTCGAGCTGGCGGATTCTACGAATCCCCCGGTCCGGCGCGTTCACGACGACGATCGTGCCGTCCCCGGCCGGACCGAAGGTGGGCGACGTAACGAAACTGCCTCCCGCGACGACCATGATCTGTTCCCGAGAGAACAGGGCATCGGTGACGTTGATAGCCCCGGGAAGCGGAAAGTCGTCGAACTTGGAACCCTCGTTGAATCTGAACGCGGTCATGTTCGTGTCGCCGAGGGGCGCGAACGTCCCTCCCACGTCGTCGAGGTTCGCGTCGACGGCGAACACGAGCAGACCGAACGGAAGGACACGTTCGATAAACTCTCCCGCGTTGTCCGCGATCAGGAACGCGTTCGGTTCGCTGGGGAACGATACGTACACGCGATTTTCTCCGCGGGCTCCGATGAGGGCCGCGATAGACCCCGACGTATCGACGATCAGGGTCGGCTTGCTGGGGTTCGCCAATGCCCCGTTCGCACCGCTGAACCCCGTGATGATGGTCTCACCGGTGCCGAGGTCGCCCCAGACGACCTGGCTGCCGCCGAACGAACTGATCGTGGTGACCATCAAATCTCCCACGATGTCCATCGACTCGCCGTCGAAGTTCGGGGGGAGAGTGAACGGTGTTCCGAACGGAACGAGGGTCCCATCACTGACGTTGAACTGTTGAATCGTCTTCGACAGTGAGTTGAGGACGATAATCCCCCCGTTCGTAAACACGGGGTCGCCACCCGTCGGTGACGAATTGCACGCACCCGCAACCAACGCGATTGCGGTCACCACCGGCGCCGCCCATCGGCTTCTTGACATCACGCTCTCCTTGAAGGGATCCCCATCGTGTCGTTCATCGAATCGGCGTCGGACCGGTCGTCGCGGACCCCGCTACCACCGGGGCGGCGAGTCCTGCGGGAACAAAGTTCCGGTCCGCGCCGTTCGCCTGCAAGCTTCTTTGCCTCCGCGGTATCAACTCCAGCCGCAGTTCGAGCGTTCTCCCCGGCTCGGGGAACAGCTCGACCCTCTCGTACGCTACATCGAGAACGTTCGAGACCCCGACTTCGAGGACTCCGTCGAACCCTGCCGCATGAAACGGCTGCCGAGCCCGAACGCTCAGCAAGGCGAACGCGGGGAGTTCGTGAGGTCCGTAAACGCTCGTCCGCCGGGCGCCACGGAGCTCGAGGTCGACCCGACCATCCGGCCCGCTGCCGCGTCGCTCGAGCGAGATGTTGCCTGACACACGCGGGTGGTAGGGCATCCGACTCGAGTACTCGTCGAAGCGGATTCTACTGTCCTGAACCGTACCGCTGGCGCGCGCCGTCCAGCCCGGTCGGGGAGACCACGACACGAGCGTCTCCACCCCGTATGCCGCTAGGCGTCCGGCGTTTACGGGACGCCAGACCGATGTCACGCTCGGAAGCCAGATGATGGGGTTTCGCGTCTGTCGGACGAACGTCGTCGCCGCTATGCGGAGGGTGCCCGTTTCGTCGGTGTGTTCGGCGCCGAGCTCGGCGTCCAGGACGACTCGCTCCGGTTCCAGGTCGGGGTTCGGAACCGCACCCATCCCGGGGCGCAGAAAAAGATCGCCGAATGTCGGCAGTCGGTAGCCCTGTCCCGCCCTCAACCATACCCGCTTCCCGGCCCGCGCCCAACTCACTCCGGCCCCGGGGGAAACCGCAGCGCCGAGATCCGCGGCGTCCACCGCCATCGACACATCCAGACCCCATCCGCCCGACAGCTCGACGGCACGCGTCGCCCGGACTCCACCGATGATCCGCGTGGTAGGCTCTGCGAGGGCCTCTCCTCCGATGCGTGCCCACGTCGCCCTCCACGTGAGGTCGATTCCTGCGGGAAGACCCTCCGCACCGGACGCGACGACCTGGTCGGCCCGGAGCCGATCCACGCGATCGACGCGTTTATCCGAGTACTTCTGATCCCGCCCCGACCACGAGAGACTGATGCGTCGGCCCGCCCCCGAATCGTCCTCGCGGAGCGAGGCGCCGACGGTGACCGCCCGCTCTCCCCACCGTGCAAGATCCCATAACTGACTGCCCATCCGTCCCGGGGCCCCTCGCTCCACCGCGTCCAGCCGTGCGATCAGTGTGACCGGAACTCCGTCGAAGGACAACCGCCCGGAACCGCCCCAGTTTTCGTAGTCGGCGTTCACTCGATCCTCGGCGGGCGTGCCGGGGCGAACCCGGTTCAGGAAGGAGAAATCGTTCCGGGCCGACTCGTATCGCAGCTGGCCGCCGAAACGAACTGTGCCCGACTGCACTCCGATCACCGCCTCGGTGCTCACTCGTCCGAAGGATCCCACCCCGACGCTGCCCCGAACCCCCGGCTCGGCCATTCGGGTCGTGAGGCGAATCGTGCCGGACGAGCCTGCCCACCCCGCCCCTCCGCCGGGCCCGGCTTCCGCCACCACCGTCTCCAGCGTGCCCGCCGGCACGAGAGACAGGTCGGCGACGCCCGTGAGCGGGTCAGTTAGGGGTATGCCGTCGAGCGTCACCTCCACGGCGGACGGTCTGCTGCCCCGCACGGAGGCAACCGTTCGACCGCCCGGACTTCGTCCGATCACGTCGAATCCTGGCAGGTCGCGAAGCCAGTCGCCGAGGTCACGCCCCCGCAGATTCTGCCGCTCCCGGTCGATTCGATGGACCGTGACTGTCCGCCGATCGCGTCGAGCCGACGCCCGGACCTCCGGCAGCTGTAGCGGCGCCGGACGCAGTCGGATGAGGACCGTCGGTTGCTCGAGGTGACCGGCCACCGGTACGGCTGCGTCTTCATATCCCAGCGCGACAACCCGGACGAGATAGAGGACGCCCGACCGCGCGACGAAACTCCAGCGAGTTTCGCCGAGCCGGTCCGCCGCGACCTCGACAGCGTCTCCTGTTGTACCGTCGACTCGGCTCACGTATACGACGGCGCCGCGGATCGTCTTCCCATTGGAAGCATCGAGAATCTCGAGGACGGCTGTGCCCGCCGACTCCGGCGACTGCGCCTGGGCGACTCGTGCTCCGGACGTCAAAAGGATCCCCAGGACAAGTCCGACCCGATCGGGTCGCAGAAACCCGGACGAAGAGAGGCCGCGGGATTTCACGAAGCGGCCCCGGCGCTATCGGGGCGTCCCACCGGAAGCACGACATGCCCGAGCGGACCTCGGTCCTCTACGGCGACCTCGCATTCGTAAGCGGACGAGAGGGCCTCGGCTGAGAGGACCTCCGACGGCGTCCCGCGGGGCCCCGCGTTTCCGTCGCAAACGAGGATGAGATCGTCCGCAAACCGGCTCGCGAGATTCATGTCGTGCGTCACGCAAACCGCCGTGATGCCCCGCCTGACGAGTTCAGCCACGGTCTCGAACGCCCACAACGCGTGTCCGATGTCGAGGTGCGCAGTCGGCTCGTCGAGGATCAGGACGTCCGGCTCCTGTGCGAGTGCCCGCGCCAGCTTGGCCCGTTGGGTCTCACCTCCCGACAGGTCCCCGATTCGGCGGTGGGCGAGGGAGTCGAGACCAACCCGTCGGATCGCGGCTTCGACGACCGACGTATCCTCCGTGGAGAGCGGCGACCAGGCCGACACGTATGGGTTTCGACCCAGCGAGACGTACTCCGTGACCGATTGCGGAACGCCGTGAGGAGCTTCTTGTGCAACGACCGCCAGCCGTCGCGCGAGGTCGGTACGCGGCCAGTCGGACAGTGACCGGTCGAGGAACCGGACCTCGCCCCCGGAGGGAGCGATCGTGCCCGAGAGGAGCCGAACCAGCGTGCTCTTTCCAGCCCCGTTCGGCCCGAGGACCGCCGTCATGGTTCCGCGGTCGATGTCGAGATCCAGACCTTTGATCGCGTGCCTCGAGGCGCCCGGATAGGTGAAGGTGAGATCGCGGCACGTGAATACCGGGTCAGACACGACTTTTCCTCAGAAGGGCGAGAAAGAGGGGAACCCCGAGCACCGCGGTCACGACACCGACCGGGAGCACGAGCGGACGCACCACCGTTTGCGCCACCGCGTCGGCGATGACGAGGGCGGCCGCACCCCCGAGCAGGGAGAGCGGAATCAGCGTCCGGTGGTCGCCGCCCCAGATAATTCGAATGGCGTGGGGAACGACGAGGCCGATGAACCCGATCACGCCTGCGACGCTCACCGTCGCGGCGGCCGAGAGGGAGGCCACCAGATAGGCGAGGCGCTTGACCTTCTCGACGCTCGTGCCGAGGTGAGCGGCGGATTCTTCTCCAAGCGACAGCGCATTGAGGTGGCGCGACATGCCGAATGCGACGACCGCCGTGCCGGCGGTCCAGACGGCGAGCGCCCCCACGCTTCCCCAGGTCGCCCGATCGAGGCTGCCCATGGTCCAGAGAACCGCCGATCGAAAAACATCGCCACGCGAGAGCGCAAGCAACAACATGACGCCGGCCCCGAAGAAGGCCGAAACCACTACGCCGGCCAGAATGAGCACCCTCGTGTCCACGCGCCCCGGCGACCACGCCACTCGGAACACCGTGCCGATGGCGAGCAGGCCCCCGGCGAGCGCAAAGGCTGTCGTCCCGGCAGCTCCGGCCATGACCCCCGAAAAGAGCGTGAGAGACGCGACGGCCCCGAACGCCGCACCGGACGAAACTCCGAGGAGGTACGGCTCGGCCAACGGGTTGCGGAGCAGGGCCTGGAACAACGTCCCCGATACCGCCAGCGAGGCACCCGTGAGCACGCCCGCGGCGACCCTCGGGAGTCGGATGGATCGAACGATGGCCGTCGCAGCCGGATCGCTGGACGTCCCGGACAACGCCCCCCACACCGCGTGCAAACTCAGCGGTGCGTTGCCGAACATCAGACCGGCCGCAACGGCCGCGATCAGCAAGGAGAGCAAAACGACGAACCCGCCCGCAGGAGTCCTCATGGGGAGCACTCCGCCTCGAGCGGGCCCGACGCCGCCTCCGGCATCTCGATCCCGGGCCACAATGCCGACGCGAGGGTGCCTGCCGCCTGTCCGATGCGCGGTCCGAGTCGCCCGAGGAGGTCTGCGTCGACGGTCAGAACGCGGCCCTCGGCTACCGCCGGAATCAATTTCCAGCGAGGCCGTTCATCGGGGGGCGGCCCAACCCCGCCCGGAAGACTCGTTACCGGATGTACGATCACGTCCGGGTCCCTCTGTACGATCGTTTCCAACCCCACCTGAGGCGCCGCGGGACCCAGGTCGCCGAACACGTTCTCCGCCCCCGCCAACGTCAGCAGCGAGTCGAGGAAGCTGCCCTGCCCGACGGTGATGGGCGGATCGGCCCACACGTCGTAGTAGACTCGAACCCTTGTCGTGGGGCGGACCGCGTCGGCGACGGCTCGCAGGTCGCCCCGAATTCGCTCGTTCAGCTCTGCCGCCGCCTCCACACAGCCCACCGCCTCGCCGAGCGCCATCACGTTTCGCTCGAGATCGTGGAGGGTGTTGTGGCGCAGAGCGACCGTGGCGATCCCCAGTGCCCGGAGCCGGTCGGCTACTCCCTGAGTGTCTGACCCCTCGAACAGCACGACCAGGTCCGGACGGACCGCCAGCACCGCCTCCAGCGACGGTCGCACGCCGTCGCCGACGCTCGGGACGTCGGCGGCTCGAGGTGGGTGAACGCCCCATCGTGTACGCCCTACGAGTCGATCCCCCGCTCCTATGGCGAAGAGAATCTCGGTGGCGGCTGGCATGAGCGACACGACCCGTACCCGCGGCCGCGAGTCGCCGGACAGCGTGGGCACGCCGCCAGAGCGCTCGGCGCCGATCGACTCCCGGTCGCCGGGGCTGCATGACACCATGGCCGTGGCGCCGCCGATCGCGACGCAAACCATGGTCATCCGAAACCGTTGTAAACCTGCTCGCATCCCACCCGTCCCGGGGAGGAACGGGGTGAGTCGGAAGACTCTGGCTCGAAGGAGACGCCGCCCCACTCTTCCCGCGAAGAGTTCTGCCCTCGGGGCATGGACGAGTACGTCTCCTGGCTCGAAGCTGGCCCAGCGCGCCTTCCAGACGATTCCGTGGCGTTTGCGCTGGCTTGGGGGCGAATCACCCCCCGCTTCTTACAGTGGCGGGGCCGCGTCGGAATTGCACCGACTTCCGTTTACCTGGTCCATGTTGACTACGAGCGCAACATGTCTCGGGAGGGTGGGGGAAAGCAAGTAACCCGAGCGATGGACGGGCAAGACGCCGAAAGGCTTCTCCTCATCACCCTACGGTTCGAAGCGGCCGAAGTCCTCAGGGTCGAGTTTCTTCAGGTAGTCGCGGAGCGATTCGTCGAGACCCTCGATGTTGCCGAAGTTCGGATCGGGAACCGCCGCCCCTTCGCCGTGGATGTCGTGTTCCTCGGCGTCGAACGTGCCCTCTTCGACGTCGAGCGCCGACACCTCGAGCAGGCTTTCGTCTGCGAAGATCGGGGCTTCCGCCCGCAGGGCCAACGCGATGCTGTCGCTCGGACGTGAATCGATCGAGACGAATTCGCCGTCGCGGTGGAAGACGAGCGATGCGTAATACGTATTCTCGACGACCTTGGTGATGAGGACTCGTACGAGGGCACTGCCGAGGCCGCGCACTACCGCCGTGAAAAGATCGTGCGTCAGGGGACGTGCGAAGTGGACTCCGGCGAGTTCCATCGCGATGGCGCTGGCCTCACCCGGGCCGATCCAGATCGGGAGCATGCGCTCGCCATCCTTCTCGCGCAGGATGACGACGGGCGTGCTCGACGTCTTGTCGAGACCGAGGCTCGTTACCGTGACCTCTCGCATCCCCTGCTCCATCATGGTCGCGTGGCCTGCCAGCGTGACGGGGGCACAATCGCGGAGTGCCGGTCACGTTCCGCGAGTAATGGGTGCAGATCCTTTGCCAGCGCTTCGATCGGATCACGAAGACCGGATACCCGCGCGCGCGACCTGCCGTGCTTCTTCAACAGCCTTCCAGTCAAACGTTATCTCCTGTCCGGCCAGCGGGTTGTCCAGGATGCGCGGCCCCGGGCGCGGAGACCGCAGATCGCGTGGACCGGTGGCGAATTCCTTCAGTCCTCAACCCGCTAATTCATCCATTCGATCGGTCAACTCCCACGTGAAGCCTCCGTCGACCGGCTCGCGTCCAAAATGCCCATAGGCCGCCGTGCGGCGGTAGATGGGCCGGCGGAGCGCGAGGCGCTCGATGATGGCTGCAGGACGAAGGTCGAATACGTCCGAGACTCGCTGCGCCAACCGTTCGTCGTCCATGGTGCCGGTTCCGAACGCATCCACCATGATGCTCACGGGCTCTGCGACGCCGATCGCGTACGCAAGCTGCACGGCGACCCGCCGCGCCAGGCCGGCCGCGACGATGTTCTTGGCGATCCAGCGCCCGGCGTAGGCCCCTGACCGGTCGACCTTGGACGGGTCCTTACCCGAGAACGCGCCACCCCCGTGGCTTCCGACACCGCCGTACGTGTCCACGATGATTTTGCGGCCGGTCAGGCCGGCGTCTCCCTCGGGACCACCGATAACGAACCGGCCGGTCGGGTTGATGTGATAGGTGATCGACTCCGGGTCGTACAGCTCTGCCGGAAGAATCGGTCCGATCACATGCGCGATCACCTCCGACCGGATCTCATCGTTCCCGAGATCGTCGTCGTGTTGGGTCGAAATCACGACGGTCGGGATCGACGCGGGCACTCCGTCTCGGTACTCCACCGTGACTTGCGATTTTCCGTCGGGACGAAGCCAGGCCAGTTCCCCGCTCTTCCTGACGTCGGCGAGCCTTCGGGTCAGCCGGTGCGCCAGCATGATCGGGAGTGGCATGAGAGACTCGGTCTCGTCGGTCGCATACCCGAACATCATGCCCTGGTCTCCGGCGCCCCCAGAGTCGACACCCCTCGCGATGTCACCCGACTGATGGTCTACGGTCGTCAGCACCGCGCATTTGTCGCTGGCCAGGCCATACGCGACATCCGTGTACCCGATGTCGTGCGCCACGCCACGCGCGATGGAAGCGATGTCGACCGGGGCGGTCGTCGTGATCTCACCGGCGATCATCATGAGTCCGGTCGTGACGAGCGTCTCGCAGGCGACGCGACCGGCGGGATCCTCGGCCATGATCGCGTCGAGGACCGCGTCAGATATCTGATCGGCCATCTTGTCCGGGTGACCCTCGGTCACCGATTCGGACGTGAACTGCTGGGTTCCGTGCAACAAGTCCTGCCTCCGTTGTGAAGCGTCGGCCGCAAACCTGATCAGCCGTCCCGCCGCTGGCAACTCGGAGCCGCCTCTCACTGCGAGAGGCGGCTCGTTTCGAACGGCACCGTCTGGTCGAGGTACCTCTCCACCCGGTCTTGAAGGGTGGCGACCCGCCCGGGGTCATCGAGATTCGCACATATACGGGACAGATCGGCAGCAGACAGCGTGCCGAGGAGCTCACGAATCTCGGGAATCGCCATCGGGGCCACGCTGAAGTCCCGATACCCCAATCCCACGAGGATCGCCAGACCGACCGAATCTGTCGCCAGATCACCACATACACTGATGTCGAGACCCGCAGCCGAAGCCCGCGCGTGGATCGCCGCGTACGAACGAATCAACGCCGGGTGGAGCGGATCGGACAGATGCGCCAGGCGGGCATTTCCACGATCCACTGCCAACGTATACTGGCACAAATCGTTGGTTCCAAGAGATACGAAGTCGATGTGCGGCGCGATCAAATCTATGGTCTCCACCACGGCCGGGGTCTCGACCATGATGCCCATCTTGACCGACGCCGGGTCGACCCCGACCCCGACCGCGACATCGTCCAGGATCTCCCGGGTGCGCAGCACCTCGTCCACTGTCGTGACGAACGGGATGAGGATTCGTAAGCGGCCGTCCTTGCCGCCGGCCCGGACGGCCGCGCGAATCTGGTTCCTGAACAAGTCGGGCAGGTCGAGGCACACCCGAATCGCCCGCCATCCGAGATAGGGGTTCTCCTCCGGTGGCATCTCGAGAAAGAGGGGGAACTTGTCGCCCCCGATGTCGAAGGTACGAAGCGTAACCGGATGATCCGGGAAGCCATCTACCACGGCCCGATACGCGTCGAACTGTTCTTTTTCGCTCGGAATCACTCGCTGCCCGATCACCAGGAACTCCGACCGAAACAGGCCCACGCCCTCCGCAGCCACGCGGCGAGCGGCCTTCACGTCGTGGGGTTGATCGAGGTTGGCCCTGATCGCGATTCGCACGCCGTCCACCGTGCGAATCGGCTCTGCCTTCTGGTCCGAGAGTTGATCTCGAACGTGCGACAGCCTGCGCTCCATCTCCCCGTGTGCCTCGATCTCTCGCGCCGTCGGACGGACGATAATCTTGCCGGAGCCACCGTCGATTAGCGCCAGGGCCCCATCCTCCAACCTCGACAGCTTCCGCCCGACCCCGACGACCGCGGGGATGCCCATCGAGCGCGCGAGGACCGCGCTGTGTGTCGTGCGCGATCCGGCCCCGATGACCAGGCCGAGCGCGATCTGCGGGTCGAGGCGAACCGCCATGCTCGGCGTGAGGTCGTCGAATACGAGGATCGCGGGATCCGTCGGCAGTGTGACGACGTCGCCGCCCTTGCCCATCAGGTGCGACAACACTCGAAACCGGACGTCCATCAGGTCCGCCATGCGATCGATGATCATCAGGTGCCCGACATCGAGCATCTGCGTGCGCAGTTCGGTGATGCGCCAGTCGAAGGCTCGATCCGCCGCGAGGAAATTCTCACGTATATAGCGGGTCGTCCCTCCGATGAGATCCGGATCCTCGAGCATGAGCAACTGCGCGTCGAAGATCTTGGCCTCGACTTCGCCCAGGGAGGCGGCGGTCTCCGCCCTCAACACCTCCACTCGCTGTCGCGCCGCACGCCGCGCCTCGTCGAACCGCGCGATTTCGACGTCCATGTCGCCGGCCGTGATCGTACGGTGCTGAGGCGTGGGGAGATCCCATTCGATGCGCTTCAGTTCCCCCAGGACCCGACCGGGGGACGCCGCCAGACCGAGGACGCGCTCGCTCCCACCGGCGCGGGATTCGCTCACGAGGGATCCGCCGAGGGGAGGAGGCCTTCCGCCAGCTCTTCGCCGAACCCGGCTTCGACGAGCGCCACGAGGGCGTCGACGGCGCCGTCGGCGTCGTCACCGTCCGCGCGGATCGAAATGATGGCTCCCGCCTCCGCGGTAAGCATCATCACTCCCATGATGCTCTTGCCGTTCACTTCGAGATCACCTCTCACAACCCATATGTCGCACCGGTAGACGCCCGCGAGCTTGACGAATTCCGCCGCCGGCCGGGCGTGCATCCCCAGACGGTTTCGGATCGTGGCTGTCCGCTCGTGCGTGCTCATCGCCCCATCCCTCTCACGATGTCAAATTCCCCATGCGGCGATCGCGGCAAACAACAAGACCACCGCGGCGGCCCCGCCGCGCCCAGGCAGAAAAAACGCGCCCAGCGCCGCGGCGGTCGCTACACCGGCACCGATCGGACCGAGATGCAGCCCGGGCGCCCGATAGATCAGCAGCACGAGGACCGTCCCCATGAGCGCTTCGTTCACCGGCGTCAACCATACGGAGAGGTTACGCAGGATCGAGCGGTTGAGAACGGTCCCGATCTCGAGTCCTGCCTGCCACCCCGCCCTGAAACCCCAGAGCCTGAGACCTACATGTCCGGCGTTGTACACGAGCAAGAACCAGAGCCCCGCCAGCCTCGGATCCAGGCCGAGACAAAAGGCGAGAATCGCCGAAAGGACGCAAAGCGGTCGCCACCCCGCCCATACGGCCTGATCCCCGAGAGCACCCAGCGGACCGCGCAGCGCCGTGCGAAAGCGCTCGAACGTATCCGGGTCCTCCCCGTCGCACTCGAGCCGGGCCAGAGCCCCGATCGCGACAAGGCTCATGTAGGGGTGAGCGTTGAACGAGGCGGAATGGCGCTCGATGGCCCGGCGGAGCGCCACCGGATCTCCGGCGTGTATCCGCTTGAGCAGAGGCGACAGAGCGAAGCCGAGACCACCACCGATCATCGTACGGTAGTTCCACGATCCCTGTACAGCAAAACTCCTCAGGAAGGCCGCCGTGAAATCGGTCCGACGCAGACTCATGTGCCGATCCAGCCGACTCATGTGCCGATCCAGATGAGGAGGAAACCGGCCAGCGCCCCGACAACGAAGGGCGGCCAACCCTCACGCCGCCCCCCGAGAAGTCGGGCGCCGACGCCGCCAAGACTGGCGAGCGCCACGACGGCGAGAATGGAGGTCAGGCCCCCCTCGGATACGCCGGGCGCCCAGCTCTCGAGCCACCGTACCGACAACGCCACCGGGACGAACAGCGCCCCGGTGATCAGGGCTGCCCGCGCGCCATCGAGCCTCATCGATTGACGATGGCGTCGGGCCAATTCCGCAGGATCCCCACCGAATGCGGTCGGGTCACCCATGGTCCGCTCGTTGTACAGTCGAAGGAGAGCGATCGAATAGGTGCCGATCCATCCGATGGTCCAGCCTGCGATCGTCGCGCCGAGCAGCGCGAGGATCGATCCGGTGTCCGACAGGGCGTACGCGGATCCGGCGATGAGGCCGGCCGGTCCGGTCTCTGGATAGCGGGCTGCACCGAAGGGGGGGTGACGCGACGACACCAGTTCCAACCACGCCCCCGACACGAAGCCCGCGACGGGGTTACCGAACAGCATGCCCCCGATGGTCCCGGCGATTATCGGCCTCGACGTCATCATCTGCGGCCAGGAAATGGCGTCGAGACCGAGAAGCACCCCGATTCCTGTGACGATCAGCCAGGTGCCTGGCGTCAGCTCGAGTCCGGTCACGGCGTCGAAGCCCCGGAAAGCCCCGCGCTCGACCCACCGTACTTCTTCAACAGCCTTCCAGCCGATCGAGATCGATTTGGGGCGCCGTCGGCAGGTCTCGCGCGCTCACCTTGCGCACCCGCGTGGCGATCATCGCCAGATCCGCTCGTTCCGCCGGCCCCAGGAACAGGTAATCGAGCACTCGCTGCCGCCCCTTCCCTCTATGCAGTCCTCCCAGGTTTACTCGACGGCCTTCCAGGACCCCGCTCTCGGCGAGCACTCTCATGGTACCTGTCCCGCGGGTGAGCATCGCGCCCGGCGCATCGACGGCATCGAGTTCATCGAAGGTCCGAATTGCCTCCTCGGCCGTGATGAAGTCTGCCCGCACGCCGTCGGGCAGCGCGCTCCGATACAGGTCCTGCTCCCACTCGCTGTCCGCGAGCGCGTCATCGACGACGACGTAGTAACGGAGCCCGAGTCGAGTTCCCCAGCCGACCACGACCTGACCGTGGATCAGTCGCTCATCGACACGCAAGAGATCCAATGGCATGGCCGGTCAGGACCCCTTCGAGGGCTCGGCGTCGGACTCGGCACACCCACAGAGATGTCCTCCGATGCCGGCTCGAGCCATCTCTTCCAGTCGGCCGATCAATTCGTCCACCGGCATGTCACGATGGAACACGAAGTCGAGAAGCATTGGAAGGTTCAGTCCCGTCAGCACTCCCACATCCGCCCGGGTCCGGCGAAGACAAAGACCCGCCATGGCGCAACTGCCACCGGCGAGATCGACGAACACGATGGCCGGACCGGGGTCGCACGCCTCCGCAACGTGGTCCCGAAGCTGATCGGCGCCAAGACCATCGTTCGAGACCGCCAGCAACACGTCACCTCTTCCGGTGATCCGGTCGACCGTCGCCACGAAACTGGCTGCCAGGTCGCCGTGAGCCACGACGATTCCCCGCAGCGGCTCACTCATCGTCGATCTCCAGGTAGTCCCGGACAGGTTGCATCCGTTTGATGAGGGTCTCCTGGAACGCCGCGGCGGTCTTTACCCCCGAGTACCGCAACAGATGGTTCATCGCGACGACCTCTGCAATGACGGTGATGTTCTTCCCGGGATTCAGCGGGACGGCCACCCGTGGAAGCGATACGTCAAGAATCTCTGTGGTCTGAACCTCGAGACCCGTCCGATCGTACACTTGCTCTTCGGTCCATTCCTCCAGTTGAACCACGACTTCGATCCGCTTCTGCTGACGAACTGCGCGGATTCCGAACATGGCCCGCACGTCAATGATCCCGATCCCCCGGATCTCCATGTGGTACTTTTGCATCTCGTGGCCACGGCCGATCAGCACCTCCGTGCCACGGCGGTGGGCTAATACCAGATCGTCCGCGACGAGGCGGTGACCCCTCTCCACGAGGTCGAGCACGCACTCGCTCTTGCCGATTCCGGAGGGGCCCTGAAAGAGGAGTCCCACCCCGTACACGTCGGCAAGGGATCCGTGCAGTGACATCCGCTCGGCGAACTCCTCCTCGAGGTATGGCTGGATCCGCCGGAAGAAGTCGCCCGTCTTCATGGCCGTCCGCAACACCGCCACGCCCGCCGCATCGGCGACTTCCACCAGATCGGGCGGGAGGTCGAGCCCCTTGGTCACGAACATGCACGGGATGCCGGATCGGAAGACGAACTCGAGGACCGCCCGCCGACGGTCGCCGTCGAGACTCGCCAGGTAGCTGGTTTCGGTCTGGCCGAGCACCTGGACACGCGTGGTCACGAACCGATCGGTGTACCCCGTAAGCGCGAGCCCGGGCGAAGACACCTCCGGCGCCTCGATCTCGCGCTGCAGGCCCTCGGCGCCGGCCACGACCTCCAGCTGAAGGCTGTCCCGTTTTCGATCGAAAAGGTCGGCGACGCAAAGGGTCACTCGGGTCCTCCCCGCGGATCCTCGGGTGTATCAGCGCCGCTCTCCCCCCGCTCCTCCGGGGACGTGAAGATCTCGTCCATCGGAGGCGCACGGTGCTCGTGGTGCCGACCGTGAGCACGCCTCAGCTGAACGCCCAGTTTCTCGACGACTCGATCCAGGGCGCTCCGCATCTCCGCGGCCTCCGCCCGGGCGTGTACGCGGTCGGACCGATCGACGCTCAGGAGCGCCTCGGCCTCGAACCCGTTTTTGACCGCCGTGACGGTCACCTCGGCCCGAGACACCCGCGGTTCGAAGCGCGTAAGGTGCTCGAAGCGTTTCTCCAGCACGTCTCGAAGTTCCTGGCCGACGTGACACTGCCTCCCGGTAATGATCATCTGCATCCCGAACCCTCACACGTTTGGAGATTCCTTGCGCGTGCTGGCCGAAACTGCCAGCACGCTCCCGAGATGTTCTTCCGTCTCACGAGCAGCGCGATCCCAGGGGAACCCGGCCGCGTGCCCGATACACCCCTCTCTCATTTGATCCGCGGCAGCGTGATCCGCGATCAACGGCGCAAGCGCCGCAACCCAGGCCCCGACATCCTCATGCGGGACGAGGTAGCCCGACAGCCCGGCCTTCACGGACTCCCTCAACCCCGGAGAGTCGCTCGCCACGACCGGAGTTCCACACGCAGCCGCCTCGACGTTCACGATCCCCCAACCTTCTTTGGGAGAGGGGTACACCGTAACCCATGCGCGCTGCAGGCGCCGAACCTTTTCCTCCTCGGAGATCCACCCGAGGAAACGAACTCTCGACTCCAGGCCGAGATCCCGAGCCAGGCGCGCGAGTCGCGCCTGGTCGTCCCCGCGCCCGGCGACATCAAGGCGGACGGGCGACATGCCGACATCGAGCTTCGCCAGGGCCTCCAGCACCACCTCGAGCCCCTTATACTTCTTCAGCCGGCCCACGTACAGAATCGTAGGAGTGGCCTCTCGTTCTCCCGTCCTGGTCGGACGGAACACGGAGTGGTCTATCCCGGGCGAAATGATGGCGATTCGTTCCCGGGGAATCCCCCTCGCCACCAGATCGTCTGCCGTACCCTCGGAGATCACCTGGAACGGCGTCTGCTGATACGCAGCGGGGATCAGGCGTTCCGACGCCCATACCAGCGTCGCCAGTGGCCACGACGCCTCGCGGAAGGCCGTAGCTCCGAACAGATGGGGGACCAGCGCGACCACAGGCGACGCCACCCAACGCGGCGTGTAGAGCGGGACTTTGTTGATGTCTTCGATCACGACGTCCGCCGGGCGGTCGACGAGGGCCCGGCCAACAGCCCGACGCACCCTCAGGGGAAACGTATGTCGACTTCCCACCCGCGTGATGGCGATCCCGTCGAGCGACGCCTTCGACGGGGCTCCCGCCCACCCGCCTACGACGGCCCGCACGTCATGACCGCGCGCCGCCAGACGACCGAAGACCTCGTGAAGATGGACCTCCGCCCCGCCGGCTTCGGGGTTCAATCGATCCTGCCAGTTGATCAGGAGGATCCGTAACGGTCGTCCCGTCGAGAAGGCGGTCATTCGGCCGGCGGCACCTCCTTGTACACCGCGTCGAGAACCCCGTTGACGAATCGAGTGCTCTCGGCACCCCCATACCGGGTCGCCAAGCGTACGGCTTCATGGATCGCGACTTTTGGAGGCACGTTGTCCGGCCAGCGGAGTTCGGAGATCCCGATTCGCAGGATGTTTCGGTCGATCACTCCGATCCGATCCAGCCGCCAGTTTGCGGCATGTTCGGTCATGATCCGATCGATCTCGGCCTGGTGACCCTCCACAGTCTCGAGGAGGGTCATCGCGTACGCACGATAGCGTGGGGCCATGCGCCGCCGTGTCAGGGCTTCGATGGCGAACTCCGTGGGCGAGGCATCCCCCTCTGAGAGTTCCCATCCGTAAAGGAGGGTGAGCGCCCAGCTCCTGGACCGCGAGCGCGCGTGTCCGCTCACTCGGAGCCGTCTCCATCGAGACGATCGAGCAGGTCGGCAAGCTCCAGTGCCGCATCGGCGGCCTGCCGGCCGGCGTGGCCGACCGCTCCACCCGCGCGGGCCAGAGCCTGCTCGAGGGTGTCCGGGGTCAAGACGCCGAGACCGACGGGGATGCCACTCTGATCCTGCACGCGGGCCAATCCGACGACTGCCGCTCGACTGACATGTTCGAAGTGGGCGGTCTCGCCACGAATGAGGCAACCGAGCGCGATGATCGCATCGTACCCCTTCCTTGCGGCGGCTCGGGCAGCGATCGGAAGCTCCCACGCCCCCGGAACCGAGATCACGTCGATGGCCTCCTCTTCCACGCCGCTCGCCAGCAGGGCCTCTCGCGCGCCCTCCACCAACCGTTCGGTGACCATCGGGTTGAACTGACTCGCCACGATGCACACCCTGCGGCCCTCACCTCTCCGGGCGCCCTGGTAACGCGTCATACTGAACTCAGTCGGGAGTACGAGGAATCTGTCGCCCCCGGCATCCCGTGCTCAGGTGGACTGGATCAGGTGACCGAGTTTGTCGCGCTTCGTCTCGAGGTACGGTCGGATCCTCTCGTCGCCGGACATGTCGAGCGGAATTCGTTCGGAGATCTCGAGTCCGAAGCCCTCGAGACCGGCGAGCTTCTTCGGATTGTTCGTCATGATCCTGATCGAGACGAGGCCCAGGTCGAGCAGGATCTGGGCGCCAATCCCGTAGTTTCTGAGATCGGGAGGAAACCCCAATGCTTCGTTGGCCTCGACCGTATCGTGACCTCGATCCTGCAGTTCGTACGCGCGCAGCTTGTTGAGAAGCCCGATGCCGCGTCCTTCCTGATCCAGGTACACCACCACCCCGTGCCCCGCTTCGACCACCTGCCGCAGCGCAGCATCGAGCTGAGCCCCGCAATCGCATCGCTGCGACCGGAAAACGTCGCCCGTAAGGCACTTCGAGTGCACACGGACGAGTACGTCCTTCTCGCCCTCCACATCTCCACGCACGAGCGCGATGTGTTCCTTTTGATCGACGTCATTGCGATAGCCGATGATTCGGAAATCACCCCAGGGGGTCGGGAGGCTGGCGTCGGCGATGCGGTGGACCAGGCTCTCCGTTCTCAATCGGTAGGCCACGATTTGCGCCACCGTAATGAACGGAATCTGGTGTTCCTTGGCGAACTTCTCGAGGTCCGGCCGGCGCGCCATCGTTCCGTCCTCGTTGAGAATTTCGCAGATCACGCCGGCAGGCTTCAGGCCGGCGAGTCTCGCCAGGTCGACCGACGCCTCCGTCTGTCCGACACGCTGCAGCACGCCACCCGGCTTCGCTCGAAGCGGAAAGATGTGCCCCGGTCGAAGCAGGTCGCTAGGCTGGCTCTTCGAGTCGACGGCGACCAGAATCGTCTTCGCCCGGTCGGGCGCGCTGATCCCGGTGGAAACCCCGAACTCGTTTCGGGCATCGATCGACACGGTGAAGGCGGTCTCGTTCGAGTCGGCGAGTTTTCCGTTCGTCATGAGCGGCAAATCGAGTCGGTCGGCGATGTCCTCATCGAGCGTGAGGCAGATGAGACCCCGTGCGTGCGTGCACATGAAGTTGATCACGTCCGCCGTGATCTTCTCCGCTGCGCACACCAGGTCTCCCTCGTTCTCACGATCCTCGTCATCGGCGACGATCACGAGTCCGCCTTCGCGGACCCGCCCAATCGCTTCCTCGACCGGGTCTCTGTAGTGATTATTCATGCGGTATTCTATCCGTGTCGGTCTGTAAATGCGGGCCATTACCAGGTGTTTCGGGTGCCACGTTCGACTCCCGATACGGCTGGACCAGCCGGTCTACATATTTTCCGATCAAATCTGCTTCCACGTTCACTCTCGCCCCCGGCTCGAGGTGCCGGAGTGTCGTGTGCGACCATGTATACGGAATAATCGCGAATTCCGCGATATCCGCCGAAAGCCCCGCCACCGTGAGGCTCACGCCGTCGATCGCAAGCGAGCCTCGATCCACCGTCACCCGACGGACTCCGTCGGCCAAACGTACGGTGAGACGGGTCATTCCACCGGTACTCTCGACGCCCACGACGTCGGCCACATCGTCGACATGCCCCTGGACCAGATGCCCCCCGAGTGGCTCCCCGGCGCCGAGCGCGCATTCGAGGTTCACCTCGGTGCCGACTGCCCATCGAACAAGCGTGGTGCGTGACAACGTGGTCTCTACGGCTTCTACCTCGAACCCGGTTTCGCCCACCGAGATCGCCGTGAGACACACGCCGCTGACGGCCACGGAGGCACCCGGTCGCAAACGGTCGCCGAGGCCGGGAGAGCCGATACGGAATCGAGTCAGCCCGTCGAGTGGTTCAGAGGACGTGACGACGCCCGTGTGAGTGATGATGCCGGTGAACATGGTGGCGGCTACAACGGCTCGAGGACATCGTCGAGGGCCCGGTGCTCGAGGACGATGCGAGTGTCCGGTCCGATTGCGGCCCGCTCCACGGCTCGCCATTCGCCCGGTTCGCTCGGGTCGAGATCAGGGAACCCCGGGACGCCGTCGGAACCGAGAAACATCGGAGCCACGAAGGCGTGAAGACGCTGAATCCGTCGGCTGCGCAGAAGTGCCGAGGCGACCCTTCCTCCTCCCTCCACGAGCACCGACAGGACCCCGCGCTCTGCAAGGCGATTCCATATCTGTTCGACCTTGAGGGTGTGCCCGGCCTCGCGCGGCACGGGAATGACGTCGACCCCGGCCGACTGAAGCTCCGCCGCTCGACCGCCGAAGCCCTCGAAGTCGGGATCGCCCACTACCCAGACCGGAGCCTGGTCGACTGTGCGGACGAGTTGCGACATCAGCGACAGATGAAGCTCCGAGTCGAGAACGATCCGCACCGGTGGACGACGTGGGGCGCTTTCGCCTCGCGCGGTCAGAAGGGGATCATCGACGTCCACCGTCCCCCGCCCGATCAGCACCGCATCGTGAGATGCGCGGAGTCGGTGTACCTCTTCCCATGACCGCGGCCCGGTGACGGCCGTTCGGACGCCTGGCGCGCCGAGCCTGCCATCCATGGACAGCGCCAGCTTGAGAGATGCGAACGGTGTGCCCGTCGCGTGAAACCAGAGGAAGGAGGCGTTGAGGCGCTTGGCCGAGCGTGCCTCCAGTCCGATCTCGACGTCGAGCCCCGCTTCGCGCAGGACCTCCGCCCCTCCGCCCGCATTGAGGTGAGGATCCCGCGAGGCGATGACGACACGCCGGATCCCGGCGCGGCGGATGGCCTCGACGCACGGAGGTGTGTGTCCCTCGTGTTTGCAGGGCTCGAGCGTCGCGTACAGGGTGGCCCCCATGGCCCGCCGCCCCGCTTCGCGGAGGGCCATCACCTCGGCGTGCTCGCCCCCGAACTCCGCGTGCCACCCGCGACCCACGACTTCGCCCCCCTGTGCCACGACGGCCCCGACGAGCGGGTTCGGAGAGACCTGGCCCCACCCGCGCGCGGCCAACTCGACGGCCTCTCGCATGTGCGACGGGTCTTCCATACGGCTGGGGGGCGCTCCGCGCATCGGCGTCATGTGATCGCTCGTCACGACGTCTCCTCCCGCTCGGTCAACACGACCCCGCCGGCGCCCTCCACGACCTCCCCGCAGACGAAGGCGTCACACCCCGCGGTGCGGATTTCGGAGAGCACGACATCGACGTCTCCGGGTCGCACGATCGCCACCATTCCGACTCCCAT
>JBGMQU010000053.1:0-18783 GCA_048060725.1 Gemmatimonadota bacterium
CCGGGCCGGTTCGCGGGTGACGGCATCGTCATCGGGCTCGAGTACGCCCTCCTCGACAACCCCCGGCTCGTCGCGGGAATGGCCGACGCGTTCGCCGAGACCGGCCTGCCCGGGATGAAGCACTACGTCGAGGCCGTTTCGTGGGGGGAAATGCAGAGCGGCCCCGACGAAGACATCGACTTCGAGACGTTCGATCTGTTTGTCCGGGAGTATCAGATACGAGGGTTCACGGAGCTGACGATCGCGCTGAAACCGCACAGCCGCTGGGCCTCGAAGGACGTCCGGCTCCTCACGAGCACGAACGCCAGTCCGAAGCCCGAGTACGAGGACCTCTTTCAGGACTGGGTGGAGGCCGTCGTCGAGCGCTACGACGGAGACGGCGTCGACGACATGGAGGGGCTGCGCTGGCCGATTCGCTACGTCGAGATCGGCAACGAGTTCTCCAGCTATCAACCGGAACCCGTACAGGAGTACCTGAACACGTTGCAGCTCGCCTACGAGGCGGCGCACCGGGCCAACGATGACGTTCTCGTCGGCCACGCAGCGTTCCTGTTCGCCCCGGTCGACATGGATGTCTCCGACCCTTCGGAGTACGAGACGGTGTGGGCGGAGACGCGTCGAGTGGACCGCCACCACGGCCTCGCCGACATGCGCGTCATCCTCGACAATCCGGACACGTTCGACTTCATCAACATCCACAACCTCGGAGAACCGTACGAGATCGAGCACGTGATGCGGTGGATCGAGTACGAGACGGAGCTCCGCGGCTACGAAAAACCGGTGGTGATCAGCGACACGACCCCCACCTCCTACATCGGATGGGGGCCCGCGAACCGGTGCACCGGCCAACCCCTCGGCCTGCTCGGGTCACCCGCCACGGAGGAAGACCGGTGCCGGCTGGCCGCCTTCTTCACGCGACTCCTCGACGGGGATCGCGAGACGCTCGACTGGACGCGCGGGTTCGTCGCTGCCGACCACGTGCAACGAACCATCATCGCGGCCGAGCAGGGCGTTCGCCTGATCAACCTCGCCTTCGTGACGGACATCCTCTGGCTGACCCTGAAGCCGATGAACGCGGGTGCGGGGATCGCGGCGTGGGGTGGCGCGATCAGGATCAATCCGTGGACCGGACGTGTCCTCGAGTACTTCCCCGCCTTCTACGCGATCCAGCAGATGATGGGACACCTGACCGGGTATCGATCCATCGTGCGGGTCGAACATGCGGACGAGCGGGTCCGGCTCTACCGCATCGAGAAGGACGACGACCGCCGTGTCTGGATCGCCTGGATGAACCCGATGCGAGCCCTGTTGCCCGAGGACGGAACCCCGTCGATCGATGTGGAGCTGGAAATCGACGGCCCGGTCGTGACGCTGGAGTCCGTGATTACCGCCATGTCGCAAACGGCGCCCCGTCGCTCGACCGCACGCACGAGCGACGGTGTGCTGTCCGCCACCCTGACGCCCACGCCGGTCTACATCACTCCCCGCAGTCGCTAAGTCGCAACGTCGCTAACCGGGGGTAGTGCCATCGCAGTCCAGTGACAGGTGGGGCGCGCCGGCCCTGGCGAGCGGCCTCGTCAGGCACGTCGGGCCGCCGAGGCCCTTCCGGCTGATCTCCCGGCCCTCGTACACGAACACCTCGACGCCGGCGGCTTCGAGACGTCGTCGCGTTTCGACGTTCGAGGACTCGAGGATGCACCGTCGCGGGCCAACGGCGACCGCATTCGGGCCCATGTCGAGCTCCTCGTCGGGCACCTCGACGAGCTCGAGTCCCCGGGCGAGCAGTTCGGTACGGAAGGTGACGGGCATGAGCGGCGAGTACACGAGGGCCAGGTCTGCGTCGAGCGGGCTCACGATCGACATCAGATGGAACACGTCGCCCGGCCCCCGCCAGTGAGGTAAGTGAGTCACCACCAGCTCGATGTCGGGGCCCAGCAGCGCTCGCAGCTGTCGCACGCCCTCCGCATTGGTGCGATACCCGAGGCCCACCGCGAGCGTGGCCGCGTCGAGCCAGACCGCGTCGCCGCCCTCGATCCGGCCGTCTCCGGTGATCTCCCCGAGTACGGGCACGCCGAGACGCTCGAACGCCTTGCCCTGCGCGGCCGGTTCCGTGGCGCGGGCGTCCTTCCCCATCCCACACAGGACGACCCCCTGATCGGACACGATCGAAGCGTCGCGAACGTAGATCGCGTCCAGCGTGAGCCCCTCGCGCATCGGCAGGAACTCGATCGCGGACCGCGCGCCCGCGATCAGCGTGGCGAACGCATCGAACTCGTCGATGGCGCGCGCGAAGTCCGGCCGGCCGGTGTAACGGAGACCTTCCCACTGCGCGTCCACGGTGGCCTGATCCACCCACGCATCGCGTGGATGCATCAGAAGGCAGCGCTCGAGCGAGGAGGTCTCGGACTGGGCGGTCATGCGGGGAAAGTTATGGAGAACGAGGGGTTGGCACAGCGTCTGATCGGCCTGCAACCGTTGCGCATGTCTGCAGTATTTACCCGGGCGGTGCGGGGTCGCACATCCCAAGTGGTGTCGCTTCTACACTTGCGGAGGGCGTGGATTTTGTAGGAAAGACACGGTGTATCGAACGCTCTGGCAGCCGGCTCCTCGCGGGGCCATCCTGTCGGCAACCTTCCAGGAGTGGTCCATGCGCAGACTTGTCACACTTTTCGCTCTTCCATTTTTCGTCCTCGGCTGCGCCAGCCAGGAGGGGGCGCTGGGGCCAGGTTCGCAGGGCGGCGAGACGCAGATCCTGATCGGTCGCGACGGAGGCGTATCCGCTTCGGTTGCGGCGGCCGTGTCGGCCGTTTCGAGCCCCCCCGTCGCGTTCACCGACATCGAGAGCCTCGTGCTCGTCATCGATCGCGTGGAGGCGCACCGCGTGGACGGGGGCGCCTGGATAGCGATCGATATCGAGCCGGTCACGGTCGACCTCGCGGCCATCGGCGAGGGGATGACAACCGAGGTGGCCGTGGGCGAACTCCCTGCCGGCACGTACAACCAGATTCGGTTCTTTGTGACGAGCTCGACGATAACGTTCTTCAACGACATTACGGTTGGAAACGAAACGTTCATCGCGGGGCAGCTCTACGATCTCGACATCCCGAGCGCCCAGAACAACGGCCTGAAGATCAACACGGCGCACTTCACGGTCGAAGAATCGGCCGAGACGGTACTCGTCCTGTTCGACCCGGCCGCGACGACCGCGTCCGTCGGCGTGACGGGGAGCGGGAGGGTCCGAATGAGTCCGGTGCTCCGGGAAGCCGACCAGGCGACCGAGGCCGAGACGGAAGACTCCGGGAACGAAGGCGATACGGGGGCGTCCGGCAGCTAGCCGGGCTTGCGGCGACGGGCCGGCTGGTCTACGGACCGCCGGCCCGTTTTACAGGTACCCCTGCCAGAGCACCGGTAGCGCGTCCGTCCGAGATGGCCGCTACGCCGTTCACGAACAGGTGAACGAGGCCCTCCGCATTCTGGTGCGGATTCTCGTACGTCGCCGGATCGTTGATACGCGCGCGATCGAAGACGGCCACATCCGCCCACATGCCTTTCCTGACGTACCCGCGATCTCCGAGTCGCAGGAAATCCGCCGCCAGTCCGGTCATGCTGCGGATGGCAAACGCCATCGAAATGTCGTTCCCCTCCTCGACGAAGAGCCGGATCTTCCGCGGGAACGCGCCGTAAGCTCGCGGGTGCGTGACGCCCTGATCGGGCAGCGGGGTGGCCCCATCGGTGACCGTCATCATCCACGACCGGGTCGCCAGAAACCGCGTGTTCTCGGCATCGTACAGCTCGAGGTTCATGACCCATGCGTTGTCCTCGGCGAGGATTTCCCGAACCGTCTCGGGAACGGACAGGTCCCGTTCCGCCGCGACCTCGGCGAGAGTTTTTCCGTTGAGCTCGGGCCGCGGGTCGGCAAACAGGATCTTCTCCGGACCGCCGCGAATCTCCAGCATCTCCATGGTCTGCGTGTCGAGGATCGACGCCGTATCGGGGTTGCTGAACCGGCGCACCATCTGCTCCGGGCCGCCCGCCGCCGCCCACCGCGGGATCGCGTAGGCCCGCAGACTCGACATCGTCGCCGTGTAGACGTGTTGCGCGCCCGCGACCTCGAGACCGCGCGCGCGAGCCGAGTCGATCAGCGCCGCGCCCTCGTTGGCGCGGCCATAATTGGCCCTGCCCTGCGCGTTGAAGTGGCTGAAGATGACGCGCGTGCCCGACTCCTCACCGATGCGGATCGCCTCGCGGATCGAATTCAGGTACCCGATGCCTCGATACGCGGCGCCCAGGTCCCTGTCGTGCGTGTCGTAGATGCCGCCGTACTCCGCGGCGATCTTGCCGAGTTCGATCACCTCCTCCGTCTCGGCGTAGAACCCGGGTACATAGAAGAGGCCACTCGACAGGCCGAACGCACCCTCCTCCATTCCCTGCCGAACGAGGGCTCGCATCTGCTCCAGCTCCGCATCGGTGGGCGGCCGGTCGTCGAGACCGAGTACCTGCTGTCGCACCGCTCCGTGACCGACATACGAAACGACGTTGAGTCCCACGCCTTCCGCAGACATCCGGGCGTACATGTCGGAGATTTCGGGTGTGCCTCCGCCGTCGACGCCGATGACGGCAGTCGTGATGCCCTGGTAGAGGAAGATCTCGGCGGCGCGGCCGTAGTCTTCCTCCAGCTCGACATGGCTGTGCATGTCGATGAAGCCCGGCGTGACCATGAGACCCGTCGCGTCGATCGTGTCGCGCGCCCGGACGCCGGCCTCGCCCGCGTCGCCGACGAACGCGATACGAGACCCGTCGATCAACACGTCGGCCAACACCGGATCGGCGCCCGATCCGTCGTACACCGTGCCGCCCGCGATGAGGAGACCGGGGAGGTCGGCGTCGGCGCACGCGAGCAGACCTGCGGCAAGTACGGCGAGGGCGCCGCCGGTACACAGCGACTGCGTGACCCTCTGCGGGGTCCTCATCGGTCGAGATCCTCGATCGTGGCCCGCGAAGGCGGCAGCTCCAGCTTCAGGCGGGTCGAGACGTCTTCCACTTCGGAGAACACGCGGAGCAGATTGTCGCGCGCGAGCTTTCTCAGGTCCTCGTCGCTCCACCCCCGCCTGATCAGTTCCGCAAAAAGATCCGGGTATCTCGAGACGTCCTCGAGGCCCTCCACGAGATCCGCCTCCGCCTCCGCGCCGTAGAAGTCGGCCCCGATGCCGACATGATCGCTGCCGGCGACCCGGGCGACGTGCTCGATATGGTCCGCGACGTCCGAGAGGGTCGCGCGGGGCGCCTCGCCGTGCTCGTCAATGTAGTCAGTGGTCAATCGCTGCCACTCGTCGTCGGACGTCGCGGCGGCAATTTGAGGGAAGAGGCCCTCACCCCACACCCGGGTCGCCTCGGAGACGAACTGGGGGACGAACGTCACCATCACGACGCCCCCATTGTCCGACATCCGCGCGAGGATCGAATCGGGGACGTTCCGGACGTGATCGGTCAGCGCCCGAGCCGACGAATGCGAGAAGATCACCGGCGCCTGCGTTACTTCGAGGACGTCGCTCATCGTGCCCGGCGACACGTGAGAGATGTCGACCATCATCCCGATCCGATTCATCTCGCGCACGACCTCCTCGCCGAACAGCGAAAGACCGCCGTGGCGGGCAGGCTCGGTCGCTGCATCGGCCCAGTCCGTCGAGTTGAAGTGGGTCAGGGTCATGTACCGGACGCCGAGATCGTAGTAGGCGCGAAGGGCGCCCAGCGAGTTGCCGATCGTGTGCCCGCCCTCGATCCCGAGCAGCGAGGCAATCCGGCCGGCCTCCCGCTCCCGCTCGATGTCCTCGACCGAGAGTGCCAGCCCGAAGTCGTCCGGGTAGCGCTCCACGATGCGCCGGGCGACGTCGATCTGCTCGAGTTGCGCGCGCATGGCGTCGAGCGGCTCCAGGGGGCTCGGCACGTAGACCGACCAGAACTGCGTTCCGACGCCGCCTGCCCGTAGCCGCGGGATGTCCGTGTCGTACGGTGCCGCGACGGAGATATCGAAGCCCTCCACATCACCTGCAGCCTTCTCCCGAATCACCCACGGCAGGTCGTTGTGTGTGTCGACAAGCGGGGTGGCCCGGAGGATCGCGCGGGCGCGCGCTTCGGGCCCCTGCTCTGCGGGCGCAGCAGGCGGGGCCGCGGACTCCGGCGTCTGGGGCGCGGCGCAGCCACTCAGCACCTGCCCGGCGACGGTGAACGCCGCGAGCACCGCGAACCGATTCAAGGTCTTCAAGGAAGCCGCTCCTGTCGTCAGTTGCCTCTCGCTCGTCACTCGCGCCCCGCTGCGGCGACTCCGATCAGCATTCCCGGGCCGCCCCAAAGTCGTGAGAGCGTGCGCCCCGCTCAAGTGCGCATGTCCTCCCTGCGCGCGCTATGTTCGACCGTTCGCCGGATCCGCCCGCCCGTTCCCATACCGCCCGTCGCTGATGACCCACGCCAAACCCCGGGAAAGAACCTTCGACCGTTCCATCGTCGAAGGGCCGATTTCGGGCGCCGTGTGGAAGCTCGCGTGGCCCACCATGCTCCAGAACGTGATCGGCGGGCTTCAGGGCATCGTCGACCATGTGATGGTCGGACATTTCGTCGGCTTCACGGGGAACGCAGCGATCGGCGTGTCCTGGCAGATCTTCCTCGTCGTCATGGTCTTCATCGCCTCGCTCTTCACGGGCATGGGCGTCCTGGTCGCGCGGTTCACAGGGGCCAACGAGCCCGACAAGGTGAACCGGACCGTGTATCAGGCCTTCATCACCGCGTTCGCCATGTCGGTGGGGGTGCTCGCTCCGGTCGGCTATTTCCTGGCCCCTTCGCTCCTCAGCCTGGTCAACGCGACCCCCGCCGTTCAGGCCGAGGCCCTGCCGTATCTGCGGATCATGTTCGTGTTCAGCTTTGGCATGATGGTGTTTTTCATGGTGGGCGGAGCGCTGCGATCGGCGGGAGACGCCAGGACTCCTCTGCGCCTTGGAATCGGCCTTACGGTCTTGAATCTCGTCCTCAACGTGATCCTGATCCGCGGCCTCGGCCCGATCCCCGCGTTCGGGACACGCGGCGCGGCGATGGGCACAGTCATCGCCGGCGCGACCATGGCGATCGTCGCGACCTACGCCCTTTTCGCGGGCCGATGGGTCGTGGCGTTTCACAAAGGCCTGAGCCTGCGGCCCGATTTCACAATCATTCGGCAGCTGTTCCGGTTCGGGTTGCCGGCCGGCGTCCAGGGCATCGCCATGAACGTCGGGGGCGTTTTCCTCCTCCGCTTTATCGGATCGCTCGATCTGAGTGCGGAGACCCAGGCCGCCTTCGCGATCGGCTACACGGAGTTGTTCTCGTTGATCACGTGGACGTCGGTCGGCCTGATGGGGGCGGCCGCGGCCGTCGCGGGCCAGAATCTCGGGGCCGGACACCCGGAGCGAGTGATCGAGGGGGTGCGCGTCGCGTCACGCATCGGTTTGTTGGGCGCCGCCCTGGTCGGGACGCTGTTCCTCGCGATCCCGAACGTGCTTCTGAACGCGTTCGGGGTGGATGACCCCACCGTAATCGCCATCGGGGTCCAGCTGCTGGCCTACCTGGCCGTTTCGGGTCTCTTCGTCACCGTGGCCCTGACGTACACGGGGGGTCTCCAGGGGACCGGCGACACGCGAAGTCCGCTCTACATTTCGATCGTGTCACAGTTGATCCTGCCGCTCGGGCTCTGCTGGATCATCCAGACCTGGTGGACGCTGGAGGCCTATCACATCTGGATCGCGATCGTGCTGGGCCACGTGACCCGGAGCACGCTGAGCGTCCTCCGGTTCCGTCAGGGAGACTGGCGGCACATCGAAGTGACGATCGACTGACCGAGACGGGGGCGGCGAACCTCCCATGGATGCTATCGATTCCGTTCGGCCCGCTGGGGGAGGAGCTGGACTCCCTCGGGCCTACTCGGTCGTGACCACGGGTCGGAGCGGTCGCGTCACGCGGTCGGGAACCGATTCGATCCAGGGCTGCGGAACGATCAACTGGCCTCCGTCCTCGAGATTCCGCATTCGCATGCGCTCGAGACCAATGAGTTCCTCCAGTGCATCGATTTTTTGCTGCATCCGGTCGCATACTGCCCTCAGCAGATGGCGGCGTCTGAGAACGCCGATGCCGAGGCCAACCACGAACGCGACTCCCGCTACACTGAGTGTCAGGACCATCTCGAAACCACCGGTCGACGCCTCCCCCCGAACCGGCACAAGCACAAACCCGCGGCGCGTCGTGAATGGAAGATCGGACACGACCGACCGTTTGGCTACCGGTGGCGCATGGGCTCGTCCGCGCGCTCATGCGGTTGGTGGACGGGTGCGGTAGACTCAGACTTCGTCCCCTACCATGCCCGGTCGCCGTCATGCGACCGGATTCCGAGGAGGTCGAGTGTCCGCATCCGCGACGATCCGGGAGCTTGTCGATGCCGGCCGCGACGACGACATCGCGTTCGCGTCGCCCGATCGCCCGCCGCTCAGTTACGCCGGGCTCCGCCGTCACATCGCCGATACGGCGCGCGCGCTGAACGAACGTGGCGTCGGCCGTTGCGACCGGGTCGCGATCGTCCTCCCCAACGGACCCGAGATGGCCTCGGCGTTCGTTTCCGTCGCCTCCGCAGCCACGACGGCGCCCCTCAACCCCGCATACAAGCGGCCCGAGTACGACTTCTATCTTTCCGATCTCGGCGCCAGGACGCTCATCGTTGCCGAGGGAAGCGACTCGCCGGCGGTGGGGTGCGCGGCCAAACTGGGGATTCCGGTGCTGGAATTGCGCGTGGATGACGCGGCGCCGGCCGGCACGTTCGAGCTGATCGGCGACGGGCCTGGAGGCGAAGCCGCCGCGGGCTGGGCCAGGGCAGACGACATCGCGCTCGTCCTCCACACCTCGGGAACGACGTCCCGGCCGAAGATCGTCCCGCTCGCCCACCGTAACGTGTGCGCTTCCGCCCACAACATCCGTCGTACCCTCTCCCTCACCGACGACGATCGCTGCATGAACGTGATGCCGCTCTTCCACATTCACGGGCTGATGGCGGCGACGCTGGCACCACTCAGCGCCGGCGCGTCGATCTTCTGCACGCCGGGGTTCCATGCGTTGAAGTTCTTCGGCTGGCTCGACGAGGCGCGTCCGAGCTACTACACGGCGGTCCCGACGATGCACCAGGCGGTGCTGGCGCGAGCCGGCCGAAACCGGGAGGTCCTCGAACGGGCGGCGCTGCGGTTCATTCGCTCCTCCTCGTCCTCGCTGCCTCCTCAGGTCATGGCCGAGCTGGAAGACGTGTTCGGTGCACCGGTCGTCGAGGCCTACGCGATGACCGAGGCCGCGCACCAGATGACCTGCAACCCACTTCCGCCGGGCCGGCGAAAGCCGGGAACGGTGGGCCCCGCCGCCGGACCCGAGGTCGCGATCATGGACGAGGGCGGCACCTTGCTCGCGCAGGGGGCCACAGGCGAGATCGTGATCCGCGGCGCGAACGTCACTGACGGGTACGAGAACAACCCGGCGGCCAACGCCGAGGCCTACACGAACGGGTGGTTCCGAACCGGCGACCAGGGAACGATGGACGAGGATGGGTACGTCACGATCACCGGGCGGCTGAAGGAGATCATCAACCGGGGAGGCGAGAAGATCTCGCCGCGCGAAGTCGATGAGGCGCTGATGGACCACCCGTGTGTATTGCAGGTGGTCACGTTCGCCGTTCCGCACGACAAGCTCGGTGAGGAGGTCGCGGCCGCCGCGGTGCTGCGCGAAGGAATGGAAGCGACGCCGGAAGAGATCCGGGAGTTTGCCGCAACGTGCCTCGCCAGCTTCAAGGTGCCGCGCACCGTGCTCATCGTCGATGAGATTCCGAAGGGCCCGACCGGCAAGCTCCGACGCATCGGGATGGCGGAACAGCTGGGGTTGGCATGAAGATCTGCATCTACGGCGCCGGCGCCATTGGAGGGTACCTGGGCGTTCATCTCTCCCTCGCGGGTCACGACGTCACGCTCATCGCGCGAGGTCCACACCTCGAGGCGATGAGGTCGAACGGGGTGAGGCTGCTGATCGACGGCGAGGAACGGATCGCTCGACCGCGTTGCACGGATGATCCGTCCGGAGTGGGTCCGCAGGACTACGTGATCATCACCCTCAAGGCGCATTCGGTATCGGGAGCGGTGGAGACCATGCAGCCGTTGTTCGGACCGGACACCGCGGTCGTGACGGCGTCCAACGGCGTTCCGTGGTGGTACTTCTATGGCCTGGACAGTGAATGGCGCGGGCGCCGGCTGGCGACCGTCGACCCCGGAGACGTGCAGTGGTCGGGAATCGGACCCGAGCGCGCGATCGGGTGCGTCGTATACCCTGCGGCCGTCGTCGCTGCGCCAGGCGTCATCCGGCACGAGTACGGGAATCGGTTTACGCTGGGTGAGCCGACCGGCGAGAAGACCGATCGCGTGGTGCGTCTGAGCGAAGCGCTCCAGGGGGCCGGCCTGAAGGCCCCGATCAAGGACATCCGCGACGACATCTGGCTCAAGCTGTGGGGCAATCTCGCCTTCAACCCGATCAGCGCACTCACGTGCGAAACACTGGACGTCGTGGCCACGGACCCCGGAACCCGGGGCGTGGCGAAGGCGATGATGATCGAGGCGCAGGCCATCGCCGAGGCCCTTGGCGCACGGTTCAGGGTGGACATCGAACGCCGGATCGACGGAGCGGCCGGGGTCGGTCCGCACCGCACGTCGATGCTTCAGGATCTGGACCTCGGCCGACCGATGGAGATCGATGCGCTCGTGAGCGCCGTCCAGGAAATGGGCGAACTGGTCGGCATCGAGACGCCCACAATCGACACGGTGCTGGCCCTCGTGCGCCAGCGCGCGCGAGTCGCGGGGCTGTACCCACCGGCCTGACCAAATAGATCAGCCTCCGAACAGCGCGATCCCGAAGACGCGGGCGGCGATCAGGATTCCCGTCATTCCCGTGAATACGACCACGCTGAGTCCGCCGAACCAGCGGTCGAAACGGTTCGGATAGAACAGCCGATCCTCCTTCGGAATCACCCGCAGGCAGTAGTACAGGTTGAGGTAGTAGATCACCGGGGCGACGAACGCCGCGAGGGCCGAAGCGACCAGCACCAGAAACACCGGCCGGGGCACGAAGGCGATAAAGAGGACCGATGCGACCAGCGAGTAGACCATCGTCATGCGGTAGATGTTGTACTCCGAATACCACGTGCTCTCGTGCTCGGGCGTCGTGCGATCCCGACGGGCGATGCCCTTGAGTCGGGCCGTCCCGCGAAAGAGGTTCCGGCTGCAGGCGCCCACGATCCGGGGCCACCCGTCGAAGTAGTTGAACGCCGTCGAGAACGTCGCGGCGAGCGCCCCGACGATGAAGATGCCCATCATCCACGGGCCCACGCTGAGGGTGAAAATCCCGGCGATTTCCCCCATCACCGCCCTGCCCTCCACCGGACTCGGATAGAGCCAGACCGCGGCCAGCAGCAGGAAGATTGCCCCGAGCACGAACGACACGACGTGTCCGACGCGAAAATCCCACATGCCGATCCTGAACCACCGGCGGCAGTATTCCCGGGCGTGCGGCGGGAGCTTCGATACGTCTACGGTGAGGTCATCGACACTCCCGTTGAACGGGTCAAACCGGGGGATGACGCCCGCTTTTTCGAGCCGTGGCCGCACCCTGCTCATCCCCGCCCGCTTGGCCTTCCCCCACTCGGACGCCTGAAGCGACACGTCGATCCCGGTCGGCAGAAGACCCAGGAACGCCGCGATGACGAGCCACGATCCGTCGGGAATCTCTACCAGGAAGAAATGTCCCATCTCGGCCAGCGGGGCCGGTTGGACGAAGTAGACGGCCAGCGTCGAGACGACGAGGACACCCGCGAGCACCTTCGCGGACGTTTCGACGATGGCGTACCGGCCCTTCAGGATCACGACAACCGACAGCAACCCTAGCAACAGGGCGTAGATCTGGAGCGAGACACCGAACCCGAGTACCTCCGTAAAGAGGTAGTAGAGCACCGCCGCCGCCGCGATCAGTCGACCGGCCTGTCCGACGGCGCACTGGATGAGCGTCGTGACCAGCACGTACCAGAGCGGCCACTTCCTCCATGCCGTCGAGTATGCCTCCAGCAGGCTCTTTCCGGTCGCGTTCGTGAACCGGAAGGCCATCTCGAAGCCGTAGTACTTGAAGACGTACGCGACGGGGAGGGCCCAGAGCAGCGCATACCCGAACCGCCCGCCCGCGGTCGGCGCAGTGACCAGGTGGCTCGTGCCGATCCCCGTCATCATCAGGATCATGCCGGGGCCGAAGTGGGCCAGCAGATCGCGGGGTCGCATCGACGGAAGCTCGAGGCTCTCCAGCGATGTCAGCGAAGCGTCGGTCGGGCTCTGCTCGGCCATGCGTTCTCCGCGAAGTCAGGAAGACCTGGAGGCAGCCGCAGCGGTCAAGCAGCCACCTGGAGGCTGCCGAAGCAGCCACTCAACGTCGGTGCGACGTCAGGAGCGAGCAAGCGACCCCGGGTGTTGACGAGTTGGAGAAGGGCCGGGCATCGTTGGGAGGGTGAGGTCGCGTACCATGGGCCGCCGGCGTCCACGGACGGTCCCCGGGGAGAGTGAGCGCGGAGATCGTGAGAATATCGAAAGGTCTGAGGGTCGCCATCGCCCTGGGCGTGCTCATCGCAGCCTGGGTCGTAGCCGCCTGGGTGATTGCGCCCATCGTACTCGGCGCGATCTACAGAGGAGCGCTCCCGGGCGCCGACGCGTTCATGGGCGGACGCTCAGGAACGCCGCTCAGTTCCTATCTGGCAACATGGGCTGTGGTACGCGCATCGGCCACATTCGTGATGGTCACCACAGGATTGTTGGTCGGCGGCGCTCTTCTGGTTATTCGACGACCTGTCGACGGGTCGGAAATCAGCTCCCCGGAGACGGCCGACGGGGCCGCTATTGGTCTGAGGGCGGCGATGCTGGTCGGCGCGTTCTTCGGTTTGTGGGGCGGCCTCGGCGAGTCCTACTACCTGGGCGCCAAGTGGCTGGTACTCGGCGAGCCCGTCCACAGCTTTCGGCGATTCAGCCAGCACAATCTCTGGATGACTCCGATCGTAACCGCCGTCCTCTACGCTCTTGTGGGAGCACTCCTGGTCATCGTCGCCCGAGCCCGTCGCAGGCCGGTGTCGGCTCGGGCGATCGTCGCCACACCCATGTTCCTCGCGCTGTTCTCCTGGGCCCTGTGGCCCGACCGACTGGCCGGGTGGGCAGCCGCCCTCATCTGCGCTGGCCTGGCCGTCCGCGGGTCGGCACATGTGACCGCGCATCCCGCGAGGTTCGTCCGGCTTGCGCGGGGCGGTACACGGCTGGGGCTCGTCGTCCTTACCGCGCTGATCGTCTCGGTGCCTTTGACGCTTCGAGTACAAGAGGCAGCTCGCATGCGGGAGGCGGGCCCCGTGAGAGAGAAACACGATAATCTCCTGTTGATCACCCTCGATACGCAGCGAGCCGCAAGCACCGGTATGTACCGTACAGGCCTCGAGACCACGCCAAACCTCGAGCGCTTCGCGGATCGCGGAGTGACGTTCGACAGAGCCATGGCAACGTCGTCCTGGACCCTGCCTTCGCACGCCAGTTTGTTTACCGGGCGGTACAACTTCGAGCTCAAAACGGGGGATGCACGGCCTCTCGATGACCGCTTCGAGACCCTGGCCGAGTCGCTGAGCAAGCGAGGGTATGCGACCGGAGCGTTCGTGGCCAACCTGGGGTTCCTCAACGATCTCTACGGCGTCGGGAGAGGGTTCCAGCACTATGACGACCAGCCACTTTCTTTTCGCATGGCGCTCGCGGGCCCGGTTCTTCTCCGAAGCCTGGTGCGTGATGTCGCTCCACTCATTGGCGTCAACCTGCAGGATGTCCGCAAGAGAGCCCCGGCCGTAAACCGCGGGTTCCTGGACTGGATCGACGAGCGGGGAGATCGACCCTTCTTCGCGTTTCTCAACTACTTTGACGCCCACGCCCCGTTCGACCCTCCATCCGAATTCGGCCGATCGACTGCTTTCGCGCCATTTGCGCGGGGTCCGTTTACGCGCGCTTCCACGTCTCAAGCGATCTCAGCGGACGAGATGACTGAGCTCGAGACCCAATACCATCGCGCGATCCAATACCTCGATGATCACGTGGGAGTGCTGCTCGATGAACTGGACGATCGTGGACTGCTCGGCTCGACGTACGTCGTCATCACCTCCGACCATGGCGAGGCGTTTGGGGAGCACGGGTTCTTCGCGCACAAGCGAACGCTGTTCGCTGAGGAGATTCAGGTACCACTCGTGGTTCTGAGCCCGAGCGGAGTGGGGGCCGGCTCGCGAATTCGGACTCCCGTCAGCCTGCGGGACTTCCCGGCGACAGCGCTCGAACTCCTCGGGTGGGATAACCCATTCCCTGGCCGGTCCTGGTTCTCGGCTGACGCCGCCCCGGTCCTGTCCGAACTGGATGAGTACCCCTCGGGAGACGCCCTCCAGCTCAACGCGCCCAACTGGTGGTCGATCACCTCTGGTCCCCTCCACTACATCCGGCAACCGTCCGGAGCCGAATCTCTCTTTGAGCTGGACACAGACCCCTGGGAGCAAGCCGATCTGAGCCAGGACTCGGCGCATCTCGACACCTTGCGGTGGTTTCGACGGGTTCTCGATGAACTGGTTCCGGACGACGGGCGTGCCCGTTCGGGAGGGCGCGCCCTTAGCTGGGTCCCCGATCCGCCCGTGTCAGAACCACGGCAACGGTCACGTCCGCCGTCACGTTGGCCACCGTGATGAACATGTCGACGACGAGATCGAGGGCGATCAGGATGCCTATGCCCTCCACCGGCAGCCCCAGCGAGATGTATACGGGCGTCATGATCAGGAGGCCGCCGCTGGGAATCCCGGGCGAATAGAAGCTCAGTAGCCCGATCGCCCCGGCAATCGCCACGATCTCCGCCGGACCCAACTGGATGCCGTAGAGCATCGCGACGAAGTACGTCCCGGTGGCGCGTCCGATCGGCGAGGCCCACTTGAACACCGCCACGCCAACCGGCAGCACGAGACCGGACACCTGCGGCTGCAGGGCGAGTTCTTTCGATGCGACAAACATCGCGGGCAGCGAGGCCAGCGAAGAGCGCGTGCTGAACCCCACCGCCTGGACGGGCGCGAGGGCGCGAGCGAAGTCTCGCAGACCGACTCTCCCGACGATCACTGCGAACGGATAGAGCCCCAGCATTGCCACGACGATCAGGCCGCTGGCGACCAGAACCGAGTACCCGAGCGCGCCGGCCGCCGAAGCGCCCATCCGGGCCGCCAGCGGCAGGATGAGGGCGAACACGCCGATCGGCGCGGCCGCCAGAACCCATCCGATGAGCACGAACATCGCGTCCTTCACGGCCCCGAAGAACCCCACGATGGACACGCGCCCCTCATCCGGGATGCGCGTGATGGCGAACGCGAAGAGCACCGTGAAGACCAGCAGCGGAAGCATCGCGTCGTCGACCGCCGCCTGGAGGGGGTTTGACGGGATCAGATCGATCAGCCAGTCACGAAACGGCGGCAGGTCCACCTGAGCCGCCACGCCGGTCGCCGTGGACGTGCGAAGGGCAGCCGCGGTCGCCGGATCGATTTCGAACAGCGCCAGAAGCGGCGGGGCTAGCAGAGCGGTGAACGCGCACCCTGCAAGCACCATTGCGGCGAACAGCCCGATCGTGCGAACGCCCAACGTCGCCACGATACGGCTCTCGCGCTCCGCCGCGATCGTCACGATGAGCAGCGACACGACCAGCGGGACCACGGTCATTCGGATCGCGTTCACCCACATGATCCCGATCGGCTCGACGACGCCGGGGATCGCCGCCACCGCCCCACCGTCGGTGAACGAAATCAGGGTGCCGACGACCAGTCCCAGCAGCAGTCCGGTGAGCACGCGAGCAGTCAGAGACATCGCGAAACCTACGGCCTCGCAGTGCGGTGGCGTATGGGCTGGCCCGCGACGCGTGGATCGGCCAGCTTCAGCATCTGCCCGAACACCTGGAGGTACGCATGTCCCGCGTCACGCGATTCGTTTCCGCTTCTCTGCTCCTCGGCTTCTTCGTCGGCTCGGCCCCGGCCGCCGCTCAGAACGGCGCCGCGAACACGCTCGGCCTCGACATGTACATGGACTGGGAGCGGGTTTCCAATCCGCAGATCTCGCCCGACGGGCAACAGGTCATCTACACCCGCGGGTGGATCGACAAGATGAACGATCGCTGGGAATCGACCCTCTGGATCATGAACGCCGACGGCAGTCGCAAGCGTCAACTCGTCGACGGGTCGGGGGCGATCTGGTCGCCCGACGGGACGCGCATCGCCTTCGTGGCCGAGGGGAATCCCGAGGGTCCGCAGATCTTCGTGCGCTGGATGGACGCGGAGGGTGCGGTGACGCAGATCACCCGCCTCGAACGGTCTCCGGGAAGCCTGCGCTGGTCGCCCGATGGCACGCGGCTCGCGTTCACCATGTCGGTCGAGGACGTCGAGACCTGGTCCATCGACATGCCGAGCCGTCCCGACGGGGCGGAGTGGACGAAGGGCCCGAAGATCGTCACGCGGATGGACTACCGGCAGGATCGCGTCGGGTTCGTGGATGAAGGCCATTCGCACATCTTCGTGGTTCCGGCCGACGGCGGCACGCCACGCAAACTGACGGACGGGCCCTGGAATCACCGGGGTCCGCAGTGGGCGACGGACGGCAGCGAGATCTTCTTCACGTCGCTGCGCGAGGACGAGGCCGAGTACAACTGGCGGGAGTCGGAGATCTACGCGGTCGACGTCGCTTCGGCCTCGATCCGCCAGGTCACGACACGCCGCGGACCCGACGGCGGCGCCTTTCCATCTCCCGACGGCCGGCTCGTCGCCTATTCCGGGCAGGATTGGAACGACGATACGTACCGGAACTCGCAGATCTACGTGATGAACCGGGACGGCTCCGGTAGCCGGCCGATTTCCGGCGATTTCGACCGCGGACTGCGCGGAAGCCCGCAGCTGATGTGGGCCCCTGACGGGAGCGGCGTCTATTTCAACGTGAGCCGCGAGGGGACGCGAAACCTCTACTTCGCGTCCGTCGACGGTGGCGTCACGGAAGTCACCAGCGGGAATCACCTGTTGACGCTGTCGTCGTTCACGAAGTCGGGGCAGGCGGTCGGGACGCTCACATCCTCGCATGCACCCGGAGACGTCGTCGGTTTCGATCTCGATCGCGCCTCCTCCATCGACCAGTTGACGCATGTAAACGATGACCTGCTGATGGACGTGAACCTGGGAGAAGTCGAGGAGATCTGGTACAAATCGGTCGACGACTGGGACATCCAGGGCTGGATCGTGAAGCCGCCCGACTTCGACCCGTCACGCGAGTATCCCCTCATGCTCGCGATCCACGGGGGCCCACACGGCATGTATGGAGTCGGGTTCAATTTCGGATGGCAGGATCATGCGGCGAACGGATACGTCGTCCTCTACACGAACCCTCGCGGAAGCGCCGGATACGGCTCCGAATTCGGCAACGCGATCAAGAACGCGTATCCGTCGAAGGATTTCGACGACCTGATGGCGGGTGTGGACGAGGTGGTGGGTCGCGGGTACATCGATGAGGACAACATGTTCGTCTACGGGTGCTCGGGGGGCGGTGTCCTCACCTCGTGGATCGTCGGGCACACCGACCGGTTCCGGGCCGCCTCGGCGAACTGTCCGGTCACTAACTGGCTTTCGTTCGTCGGCACCACGGATGGCCCCGGATGGTACCGGAATTTCAAGAATCTCCCGTGGGACGACCCGACCGAACACCTCGCACGCTCGCCCCTGATGTACGTCGGCAACGTCACCACCCCGACGATGCTCATGACCGGCGAGAACGACCTCCGCACACCCATGCCGCAGACGGAGGAGTACTACCAGGCCCTCAAGATGGAGCGCGTGCCGACGGCCATGCTTCGCTTCAAGAACGAGTGGCACGGCACGAGCCGCACCCCGTCGAACTTCCTCCGCACGCAACTCTATCTGCGGAGCTGGTTCGAGCGCTGGGGAACGCACGACGACGAGCCCCACACCGTATCCCAGGGCGGTGGAGGCTGAGCCCCGTACCCTTAAACCTCAGGAGCGAGAGGCTTCTACGGCACGGACTGGGCGATGGAATCGATGGTGGCGTTGAAGGCGTTCGCCATGTCCTGAGTTCGCATGGCAGCGTCCACGCCCGCCGCACCGGGCAGCCGCGACTGCGCGATGATACTGTCGCGCTCGTGATCGGTGCGGCGGGGGGCATCTTCCTCCGATGCGCCACACGCGCCCGTGGCCAGCAGGACGAACACCGCCAGCCCTCTCCAGATCCTTTTTCCCTTAAACATCTTCCCCCCTCACGTACGCCCGGTCGGCCGATAGCCGTGCAAGACCCGAACCATGCTGGAGATCTGGCGGGGGCGCGGCTGAAGCCGGGGAATTGAACCGCTGTCCCACGCGCGCGGAGCCGACGGTCAGGGGGCGAGGAACTCCGCGTCGAAGGACTCGAATTGCCGTGCACGACGGAGTTCGAAATCAGCGCGGGCGATCTCGAACTCGGCCACCAGGGTGCGCGCCCCCGCCCGGTTCCGGCGCGCGATCCGCAGATCGACACGACCGCGCTTGAAGCCGGGCAACCCCTCGAGCGCCCGCAGGCTGTTGGTCAGGAGACGAACGCGGGGGACCCACCAGCGACCGTGAATCGACAGCGTGACGAGTTC
>JBGMQU010000053.1:18883-20966 GCA_048060725.1 Gemmatimonadota bacterium
GGAGACGAACGCGGGGGACCCACCAGCGACCGTGAATCGACAGCGTGACGAGTTCTCAGATCACTACCCCGAGCCGCCGTCGTCCGACGGGTGCCAGCTACCGGGAGGCACTGCCGGCATCCTCCGGTCCGTCCTCGTCCTCGTCCATCGCCGGGAGCGTCGGATAGGTGACCCCGAGTTGCTCCAGATACGTGTCGAACCGTGTCTCATCGTAGTAGAAAGGCTCGAGGAGCGACCGAAACCTCGCCATGATGCTCGTGTTGAGATCCGTCGGGGGCGGATCATCGGCCGTAATGAACGACTCGTACGTCTGCCCGGCTGTCTGTTCGGCAAAATAGTCGTTCGCCTCTTCGAGCAACTCCGGATTGAGGAAGAAATCGAGCGCCGTCCGTGCCAGGACCTTCGCCCCGGCGGTTGCGCCCTTGTGGGCGATCGGCGTCGCCATGGCGATCGCGTTGGACCAGTGATGGCCCTGCAGACCCGGGATGTTCGACGGAAACCGGAGCGTCACGGTCGGCACGGTCCAGCTGATGTCGCCGATGTCGTCGGATCCGCCACTCCGCCGGTCCTCGACGGGAGCGCCGATCTCGTCGAGCTCGGTGGCGAGACCCGGCGTCGAGTCGTTCTCGACCACCTTCTGCACGGCTCGCGCGAGCGCCTGGTCGTTCTCGCTCCATTCGGGAAGCCCGACGCGCTCGATGTGTCCGTACATCCGCTCGGCGATGACCTTGTTGAAGTGGCGGGGCCACGCGGCGCCGCGAACCCTGTAGGACATCTCCGTGTCCGTCATCATCGCGGCGCCTTCCGCGATCCGTACCGCGATCTCGTAGTTCCGCTTGATGCCCTCGTACTCCATCTCCCGGATGAAGTACCACACCGAGGCGTCCTGGGGAACGACGTTCGGCTGGTCCCCGCCGGTCGTGATGACGTAGTGCGAACGCTGCTTTGGTTGGAGGTGCTCGCGGCGGAAATTCCAGCCGACGTCCATCAACTCGACCGCATCGAGCGCGCTCCGGCCGCGCCACGGGGCTCCGGCGCTGTGCGCGGCCTCCCCCTTGAACGTGAACTCGACCGAGACCAGACCCGTGCCCCACGCCTGCCCCCACGACACGCCGAGGTTGCTGCTGACATGCGTGAACATGACCATGTCGATGTCGTCGAAATACCCGTCACGGACGAACCATGCCTTGCTGGCAAGCTGTTCCTCGGCGACGCCCGGCCAGAGGACGAGCGTGCCCTCGATCCCTTCTGCCTGCATGACTTTCTGTAGAGCCAGGGCCGCGGTGACGTTGACGGCCTGCCCCGAGTTGTGGCCTTCGCCATGACCCGGAGCGCCCTCGACCAGCGGCTCGTGCCAGGCCACGCCCGGCTTCTGGTTCGCCTTCGGGATGCCATCGATGTCGCTGCCGAACGAGATGACGGGGCCGCCCGTGCCCCAGCGGGCGAACCACGCGGTCGGAATCCCGGCGGCACCGCGCTCCACGCGCCATCCGTTCTCCTCCAGGATCCCCGTGACGTAGGCCGACGTCTCGAACTCCTGCTGCCCGAGCTCGGAGAAGGAGAAGATCTTGTCGACCATGACCTGCGTGAACTTTTCCATCGACGCGACTTCGGCCTCGACGCGATCGAGCAGGCGGTCCTGGGCGGTCGCGCCCGCCGGGATGGCGAGCGCCGCGGCAACAATCGAGAGCTTCCTGAAACGCATGATCCTCACTCTCCCAGCAGGTCCGCCACGGCGGCCCGCTCTTCTCTGAGTTCGGCTTCGGTGATGTTCATCCGGTCCCGGGAAAACTCGTCGATGTCGAGCCCCTCCACGACGGTGTAGTCGCCGTTCGCCGTCGTACATGGCATCGAGTAGACGATGCCCTCTTCGATGCCGTAGCTGCCATCGGAAGGCACCGCCATGCTCGTCCAGTCACCGTCTGTCGTCCCGTCTACCCAGGTGCGGATGTGGTCCATGGCCGCCGAGGCCGCCGAGGCCGCCGAGGAGGCGCCGCGCGCCCGGATGATGGCCGCTCCACGCTTCTGGACGGTGGGGATGAACTCGTCCCGAACCCACGCCTCCTCCACGAGATCGGTGGCG
>JBGMQU010000054.1:0-20619 GCA_048060725.1 Gemmatimonadota bacterium
CGATCTTGATCTGCATCTTGTATCCCATCCACCCGAAAATGTCGATGTTGTCCCAACCCTCCTTGTTGTCCCCACGCGGCGGGTAGTAGTTGATCCGCACTTTGTGGTACATGTCGTCGTAGAGATCCGGGTACAGATCGGGCTGGAGGATGTGCTCCAGCGCCCCGAGCTTGGACTCTTCCTTGGTCTTGAAGCTCTCCGGATCGTCCAGCACTTCACCGTCTCGATTCCCGAGGATGTTGGTGGAGAACCAGCCGCTCACGCCGAGCATGCGAGCCTTCAACCCCGGGGCGAGAATGGTCTTGATCAGGGTCTGACCCGTCTTGAAGTCCTTCCCTCCGATCGGAACTCCCTTCTCCGACGCGAGATCGAGCAATGCGGGAATATCGACGGTGAGGTTCGGCGCGCCGTTCGCGAAGGGGACGCCCTCCATAATCGCGGCCCATGCGTACAACATCGATGGGGCGATGTGCTCGTCGTTGTCTTCCATCGCTTGCTCGAACGACTCGAGCGTGTCATGGACCGGCTGCGGCCTCAGGAAAATCTCGGTGGACGCGGCCCAGACCATGACCAGCCGTTCACAGCCGTTGGTTTCCTTGAAGTTCCGAATGTCCTCGCGAAGCTGATCCGCCAGATTTCGCTTGTTCGCCCCCGTCTTCACGTTGGGCCCGTCGAGCTTTTTCACGTAGTACGGGTCGAACACCGCCGGCATCGGCTGAATGCCGCTCAGAAAATCTTCCAGCGGATCGATGTCCTCGGGGCGAAGAACGCCGCACACCTTCGCCGATCGGTACGCGTCATCCGGGATGGGGTCCCAGGCCCCGAACACGATGTCGTCGAGATCGGCGAGCGGAACGAAATCCTTGATCAACGGCGTCCGGTTGTCGGTACGCTTGCCGAGGCGGATCGTGTTCATCTGCGTGAGGGACCCGATCGGTTTGTTCAGGCCGCGGCGCGTCGACTCGACGCCCGCGATGAACGTCGTTGAGACGGCGCCCAAACCCACGAGTAGAACCCCGAGCGTTCCTTCCGCCGGTGCGATCTGGTCAGACGATCTATCTGCGGTCACGATGTCAGTTCACTCCGTTGTGTGTTCTTCTGTGTGTGGTTCAGTCTGCAAGTCCCCGGCGTCGCCGCCACGGGGCCGGATGCTCGCGCGCGGGCTCGGTTCTCCGTCCGGCCGCGTCTCCCGGTACACCCACCAGATCCGCTGAATGACGGTGAGGTTCGTGAGAACGGCGAGCGTGATAATGACGACCCTCAGGACGAGGCCCTGCTGGCCGAACATGGTCGTCTCGCCAAAGAAGAGGGAGGCGAGACCGATGAGGATCACCCGCTCGGGACGCTGCATCAAGCCGACGTGGCAGTCGATCCCGAGCCCCTCAGCCCGGGCCCGCGTGTAGCTGATCATGAGCGATCCGGCCATCGCGAGGACGATCCAGTAGATCATCCCGACGTCGCCGAGTTCGAGCCGGTAGTCGTTGTAGAGGGACAGCAGCCCGAGATACACCACGATCTCGGAAAGGCGGTCCAGGGTCGAATCGTAAAAAGCGCCAAACGAGGAGGCGAGACCCGTGCGACGAGCGACGGTCCCATCGACCAGGTCGAAGAGGCCACCCAGAAGGATCAGCAGGCCCGCCGTGGCGACGTGGTGCTGATGGAAGAAGTACCCCGAACTGATGGTGACGAGAAAGCCGACCGTGCTGATCGCGTTCGGGTGAACTCGCTTGCGAGTCAGGAACCCCATGACGGGTTCTACGGCCGCGCGGAGCCCCTTCTCACCGAGATCCCGCAGGCTCATTCAGGCTCGCTCATGAAGAGAGGATGATTCGGCTCTCTTCACCCTTACGGATCCCCTCTCCGATCGTTCGATGGACCTTCTCCATCAGCTTGTCGAAGTTCGTCTGGGCGGAGATCAGAGCCTGGTAGCGCGTGCTCGTCTGGATCTTCTCCTGGAGATCGGTGTACTCCTGCTCCTGCTCCTCTGTCGGCTCTTCCCCCCTGCCGACAAGTTCCAGCAGCGACTCCTGAAGCTGCTGTAGCCGATTCAACATCTCGGCCGCCTCACGATCGTCTCCGATGTCGCGGTGAGCGGACTGCAGGTATGCGATTTCCGGGGTTTGCGAAATCACGCGACCCAGTTCCTCGGCCTTTTCGAAGATGCGTTCTCGGGTATCCATCGGGTCCTGTCGGGGTCGGTTTTCGGGCAGAGCCTACGGCGCCAGAGTATAACGTTCGCCATCGGTGGACGCGACCGACCGGAGGCCGCGGCGAGCGCGTTCGGCGGGTGCCGCAAACACCCGTATTTTTCAGTCGCCTCCCAGCCGGCCGATCGCAAACCGCGGCCGCCCGGCCAGATCCCGGCGGATCGACGTGTCGGCCCACCTCGGGTCAGACGCCAGCATGCGAGACACAGCCTCCCCCTGGTCCGCACCGATCTCCAGGAAGATCCAGCCACCCTCGGCGAGCACCTCGGGGGCACCCCGAATAACCGTCCGCAACACCCCGAGACCGTCGTCCCCCCCATCGAGAGCCATCCGCGGGTCGTGGCCGCGCACCTCGACGGCGAGTTCGTCGATTTCTCCGCTGGCGACATAGGGGGGATTCGACACCACGGCGTCGAACGGTCCCGTGCCCCGCACGTCGGGCCACACCGAGGGAGAGCACTCCAGGAGTTCCAGTCGATCGGCCAGACCGGCGCGGGCGGCGTTTTCGCGTGCCTGCTCCAACGCGGCCGCCGACACGTCGACTGCCACCACCGATTGCGCGATGCCTTCTTCAAGCAACGAGAGGGCGATCGCGCCGGAACCGACACCGACCTCGAGCACTCGCCCGATCGGAGCCCCTCTACCGACCCGGTCCGCAACGAGATCGACGAGTTGCTCGGTTTCCGGGCGCGGGATCAGTGCCCTTCTGTCGGAAACGAGCACGAGACGTCGAAACTCCACAAAGCCCTCGATGTGCTGCAACGGCTCGCCATCGAGTCGCCGCCCCACCGCCCTCGCGATCTCGGCCGCATGCTCCGGAGTCACCCGCCGGCCCCCTTCGCTGATCAGCTCCGAGCGCGACACGTGCAGGATCGCGGCGAGGAGACGCTCGGCCTCCAGGCGTGGCGCCTCCAGCCCCGACTCGTCGAGTTCACGTGCAATCCCGTCGAGGATCTCGGCGCGGGTCGGGCCGACAGGTCTGCGCGCGGCCGATTCGCCGGGCCGGGCGTCTCGGTCAGGCGTCACCGCTGCCCGTGTCCGTCGCGATCCGCTCCTCGACCCCGGCGATTCGGAGCGCTTCGATCACCTCGCCAAGATCTCCTGCGAGGATCGCTTCGAGCCGATGAGTAGTCAGCCCGATGCGGTGATCGGTCACTCGGTTCTGGGGGAAGTTGTACGTTCGGATCTTGGCCGACCGGTCTCCCGTTCCGACCTGCGTGCGTCGCTCACGGGAGCGCTCCGCCTCCTGCTCTGCCACGAGCCGATCCAGCAGCCGACTCCGCAGGACCTTCATGGCCTTCGCCTTGTTCTTGTGCTGTGACTTCTCGTCCTGACACGAGACCACGAGCCCCGTCGGTTGGTGTGTGATCCGAACCGCGGAGTCGGTCGTGTTCACCGATTGCCCGCCGGGTCCCGACGACCGAAACACGTCGATTTTCAGGTCGTTGGAATCGATCTCGAGATCCACCTCCTCCGCCTCGGGAAGCACGGCGACGGTGGCCGCGGACGTGTGGATTCGTCCCTGGCTCTCGGTCGTGGGCACCCGCTGCACGCGGTGCACACCCGACTCGTACCGGAGCCGCCCGTACGCTTCACGGCCCCGCACGGAGAAGACGATCTCCTTCAGCCCGCCGAGTGAGCCTTCGCTCGAGCTGATGGTCTCGATATCCCACCCCTCATCGGCGGCGAACCGCGAGTACATCCGGTAGAGATCGGCCGCGAACAACGCCGCCTCATCCCCGCCCGTCCCCGCACGGATCTCCACGACGGCGGGGCGATCATCGAGCGGATCTTTCGGGACGAGAAGAACCCGCAGCGCGTCCTCTTCCCCCTCGATCCGACCTACCAGATCGGACACTTCCGCCGCCGCGAGTTCCGCCATCTCGGGGTCGTCGCTCGACGCCTGCGCGACGTCCCGGGCCTGCTCGAGATCGTCGATCATTTTCAGATGGGCCAGGGCGGCCCGCGCGACAGGCTCGATTTCGGAGTGCTCCCGGGCCAGCGTCTTAAGCCGTTCCATGTCGGCGAGCACACCGGGGTCGGCCATGAGGCGACCGAGCTCCTCGTAGCGGACGAGTGCCTCGCGGAGGCGGGCGATTATGTGATTCGCTGCTGCCATGAGATCCGCGTCGGGGGGTGGGTAGTCGCGTTGCAGCAATACGCCGCGACTAGGAAGACTCCTGTTCCTCCTCCTCAGCGGTGGCCTCGGCCCCATCTTCCGCCACGATCTCCTCCGCCACTTCCGCCTCTTCCGCCACGGCGGGAGCCGCACTGGCCGTGCCGTACTTCGCCTTGAATCGCTCAACGCGCCCGGCCGTGTCGACCAGCTTCTGGCGACCCGTAAAGAACGGGTGGCAATGCGAGCAGATCTCCACGTGAATCTCGCCCACCGTGGTCCGCGTCTCCGTCACCCTGCCGCAGGCGCAGGTGATCTTCGCGGTCTCGTATTCAGGATGGATTCCGGATTTCATTTTTTCTCCCCATCAGCAAAACGATCGCGCGTTATGCCCTCGCGCGATCGTACAATTCCCAGCCTGACAATCTAGTCGGAAGCGTGCACGATTACAACGATTTCAGGTTCCCAAGGTTACCTCCGGGTCGGACTCAAGTCGATGCGTTCGGCCAGCGCCACCTCGACTCTGTCTCTGGTGTAGTAGAGGGGAAAGAAGCCGTCCCTCGCCCACCCGTCGAAGAGGTTTCGGTACATCGGGTCCTCCGGATTCCCACCCTGCCCCGGCGTGTTGGCAAACACGGCCGTGTCCCAGTCGCCGGCTTCCGTGATCAGGCGGAATGAAGCCCCCGAGGTCTGGTTGTCGCCGAACCCGGTTTGACCCACGGTGTAGCCGTTGCCGCCCCGAACGGCCGGACCGACTTCGAGCAGTTCACGAGTTTCGTCGTTCACCGCCCCGGACAGCGGGTGGCGGAGCCGGACGTGCTTGAACCGAAGGTCCCCGTACCGAAAATCGGCCTCTGGCATCAGGTCTCGCAGCGCCAGGGCCTCGAGACCGAACCGCTTCGCCAGGTCCCCCAGACCGGCCGTGAAGGTGCGGCGGATGAACTCGTCCCGACCGGCGACGGGGTCGCCGTCGCCGAGCGGAGCGAACCACGCGGGCGGGGACGCGAGCCAGTCGATGATCTTCTTCATCGAGACGAAACCGAGGATGCCGCGAACCTCCGGCGGGACGGCGAGCGCCACGATCTGCCTCCGGATCTGCCGCTCCCACGACACGTAAATGGCGGCTTCCCGCGACTCGGGTCGCAACTCGTAGTCCCAATCGAGAAGCGCCTGCCGTACATCGGCCCATGTGTCTTCCGGCCACGGCATCTTGCGCAGCATGGGGACGAGGGCGCGTGCCGGCAGCGACACGTAGTCGGTCTGGAGCTCGATCATCTCCGCGACCGTGAAGCGTCGCCCGGTGCTCAGAACTTCGCCGATGCGGGCCGAACGGAACGGGTCGCTCCAGGCCCAGCCCACCGCGTCGCGATACTCGTAGTTCGGGGGCACGAGATTCTCGTTCGCCGTCGCCCAGAAGCCCTTCTGCGGGTTGAGCACGTGCGGCTTTTTCTTGATCTCGAGATAGCCGTCCCATTCGTAGCGTCCGTCGCCGGGCACCGGGACGAGGCCGGTCCAGTTTCGGCGGATCGGGGCGATGCCCACCGCCTGCCACCCGATGTTCCCGTCCACGTCCGCCCACACCATGTTCTCGCCGGGGATGTGGCTGTAGTTGCACGCCTCGCGGAACTCTTCCCAGTTTCGCGCCTGATCCATCCGCAGGCTGGCCAGATACGGCGAACCGCCGATTTCCATCCACCCCGCCCGGACGGCGTAGGCGACGTGGTTCGCCGGATCTTCGAAGACGACCGGGCCGTGACGTGTGTATCGGTGCTCGACCTCGATCTCGCCGCCATCCTTCACGGCGATCACGTCATCGATGGTGCGCATCTCCTCCCAACCGTCCTCGTACCAGTATCGATCGGGATTTCCGGGTTCGGTACGGTAGACGTAGAGGTCTTCCGCATCCGTCTGAAAGACCGTGAGGCCCCAGGCGCCGTGTTCGTTGTGCCCGATCGAGACGCCGGGGAGTACGGGCTCGCCGCCCCCGATCACGTTCCAGCCGGGGCCGACGAGGTGCACGAGATAACGAAGCGATGGCGCCGCCTGCACACGGTGCGGATCGTTCGCCATGATCGGCCTGCCGCTAAGGGTTCTCGTGCCCGAAACGACCCAGTTGTTGCTTCCGATCGCGGACCGCTCGAGCGCGCCGAAGGCTGCGTTGACGCCCGGCATGTCGGCTTCATCCGCGCCGCGTCCCGGGGGTGTGGTCGCGCGATACTCGGCGCCGACGTGCTCCGGGCGGAACCGGACGGGCCGACGGAACGCGTCGTAGACACCGAGAATATCCGCGCTCAGCAGCGACCCGTCGATCGCCGGATCGAGGTCGATGTCGGGCTCTCCCGGACGGAAGTACGACAGATCCTTCACCGTGGCGGCGCCGACGGCGTAGACCGCGCGTCCGATGTCGAGTTCCTGACCGATGTTTCCGAGCAGTCCCTGGTGCCTCGAGATCACCACCTCCGGCGTCCAGTCGCCCGGGGTAATCCCGAGCATCTCGAATTCGATCGGAAGGAGCGATGGGTCGCGGCGCGTCTCCGCCACGTATGCGTTGACCCCCTCGACAAACGCCCGGATAATCTGCGCTCCGCGCGGGTGATAGTGATTCAGCTCCGCCTCCAGATCTCCCCGAAACTGGAAGAGCCGCGTCCCGCGGTCGCGCTCGACTTCGGCGGGTCCGAGGATCTCGGCGACGGTCCCGGTCGCCTGACGCCGCCAGATCTCGAACTGGAAGAGGCGGTCGCGGACGGCGCTGTATCCCTGCGCGAAGAACAGGTCGTGCTCAGTCTCTGCGTAGATGTGGGAGATTCCCCACAAATCTTTCAGGATCTCGACGGGCCGTTCCAGACCCGACACTTCGAGACGGGTGTACTCGGGGGCCGGGAACTCTCGGGCGACGAGCGCGCCGGCGCGGGGCTCGATGCCCGCGACGAAGATGGTATATGGGATCGCGAGCAGCACGAGCGGAACGAGCAGGAAACGGGCTCGCATCGGACCTCCGGGGCCACAGTTCTGGACGCCGGCCTGCGTGTTCGACCGGCGCTGGAGTCGGGTCGGAAGCTACGGCTCGAGATCGGGACTGTCAGCGGGCGATGACGACGCCCCCCGAATGCGTCCGGGCCAGAACGTCTGGCCCGGCAGCTCGCGCGCGGATCCGCGCGCATCCTCGAACCGTAGCGAGTCCGCCGATGGGATCGGTCGTTCAACCGGGAGGTCGACGGCGGCGGGGTCCACGGCCCGCCCGCCGAGCCTGAACTCGTAGTGGAGGTGGGGGCCCGTGGAGAGCCCCGTCGATCCGACGACCCCGATCACGTCTCCCTGCCGCACTGCCGCGCCGCCATGAAGGCCGTCGGCGATTCCACCGAGATGCGCGTACCGGGTGCGCACTCCCCGCCCGTGTTCGAGCTCGATCATCAGGCCGAAATCGCCTCCCCAACCGGCCCGGACAACCGTACCGTCCCCCGTCGCCCGGACCCGCGTACCCGACGGCGCCCCGTAGTCCACGCCCGCATGAGATCGATACGTCCGCAGCACCGGGTGATACCGGCCCGGCGCGAACCGGCTCGTAACCCGAACGAGATCGAGAGGCGCCTTCAGGAAGGCGCCTCGAACCGCGCTCCCCGCCTCGTCGTAGTAGCGGGCGCTGCTATCGTCGGAAGCGGTGAAGCGAAACGCCTGCAGGTGCCGGCCGCCCCGGGCATACTCCGCCGCGAGCACAACGGCCACTCGCAGGGAGCCATCGGGTCGGAGCGCCCGCTCGACGGCGAGTCGAAACGCGTCGCCCGGACGCGGATCTCGATAGAAATCGATCTGCCACGCGTAGACGTCGGCCAGCTGACCGACGAGATTCGCCTTCTCGTCGGTCGAGAGCCGCCCTTCGTCCCCACCGAGACGAGCGGAGTAGACGGACCCGTCGAGCACTCCGGACACCACCACCGTGTCGAGCGTCACCGACACGCTATCGACCGCCACATCCCAGATGGCGCCGCGAAGCGTGAAGTCCAGGGTACGGTCGGCGTCGATGCGCAGTTCGATGCGTTCCGGCGGTTCGCCCGGCCACCCGTGGAAACGCGCCTCGAAGAAGGGGCCTGGCTTCGTCCAGTCGGTGTATGGGCGGATTCTGTCGAGCAGGCGCCGTACTTCGGGAGCCGACAGTCCGCCACGTGCCAATAACTCGCCGACCGTCTCACCCTTGGCCAGCGGTACCCGTGACGACGGTTGAACGAGCGGCCTGCGGCCAAACCCCGCAACCGCGGTGGAGACGCCGTCCGAAGCGTCCGCGCAGGCTGCGAGCGCCACGCATGCGAGCGCGACGAGCACACGCCCGGAGGCAGCGCGAGGGCGCTCACGGATCGTTGGGAAGTGGGAGGCAGTCATCTCGGGCTCCGAATCGGGTGCTAGAAGGCTGTACTTCTTCAACAGCCTTCCAGGCCCATGAACGGCAACCTCCCTGCCCGAATCAACCCGGCCTCATCCAGTCCGCTAACCCCCCGCAGATGTAGCACTTGGGTAAGCCGGGTTCGCCGGAGGGATACGTCCGCAGGCCGCCCCACCCACGCATTATGCGCGATCGGCGACCCGGATCACGAACTTTAGCCCGGACCAGGTCTCGTCCACCGCGCACACGATCCCGAGTTTGCGTATCAGCGGTGTTCCGGAGTATCCGGAGCTTGTGGGGCTCATTCTCTTCCCTCAACCTCATGTTCGACCTTCACCGATCCAGGAGGCACCCGATGTCGAACAGGTCACTTCCCCACCAGGCGGTTCTCGTCCTGGCGACGTCGTCGTTGTTCGGCGTCCCACTGACGGCCAGAGCCCAATCGCCCGACACCGACATCTACGTCGGCCGGATCAGCGGCTCGGGCGCGACCGTTTCCTTCGAGGGCTGGAAGAACGTCACGCAACGACCAGGGTACGACAACCAGCCGAGCTTCACGCCCGACGGGCGGACGATCCTCTACACGGTCCAGAGCGATGGCCAGACCGATATCTATCGCCACGATCTGGCGTCGGGCGCCAACGAGCGGGTGACGTCGACCGCGGAGAGCGAATACTCTGCCACCGTGATGCCGGGAGGCGAGCGCTTCTCGGTGATTCGGGTAGAGGCGGACTCGACCCAGCGGCTCTGGAGTTTTCGCATGGATGGGTCCGCACCCGCACTGGTCCTCGACGACGTCGCGCCAGTCGGATACCACGCATGGCTCGATGAGCGCACGCTGGCGCTGTTCGTACTGGGGCGCCCGCCCACGCTACAGATCGCCGACTCGCGTACCGGAGAGGCACAGATCCGCGCATACGACATCGGCCGATCGCTGCACCGTGTGCCCGGTCGCCACGCCGTGAGCTTTTTGCACCGCGATGGCGGCATGTCCTCGATCCGGTCACTGGATCCCCACACCGGAGCGGCTCGCGACCTCGCGCCTCCGCTGGGAGGCTCGCAGGACTACGCCTGGACCCCGGACGGTGTGCTGGTCATGGCGTCGGGCTCGGCGATCTATGTCTTCGACCCGCTGACGGACTCGACGTGGCGGAAGGTCGCCGATCTCGCCGACGCCGGAATCGAGGGCATCACCCGGCTCGCGGTCAGCCCGGATGGACGACATATCGCCCTCGTCGCGGCAGGGTCATAGGCAGGTTTTGCGTGAGGGCACGAGAAGGTGTGACGTACTTTGCCCACCCATCGTCTATTTGACGAGCGGCGATGCAACGGCGTTGCCGAAGCCAGGGGAAGACGTGGGCGGTCGGGGCTCAGGGACGTTGGGATCCCGAGGGGCGCTCATTGTGTTACTGTTATGAGTCGGCGGGATCGAACCGCCAGGACGTCGCCGAAGGAGAGGTATGGGGATGGATCGAAGGCAACGCGCGCGAAGTTATCGGACGACACTCGGCGTGGCGATCGGCATTTCTGTCGGAGTCCATATTCTGGCGCTGGCCTGGGTAAAACTGAGCGTACCTACCTTCGACGAGCCTCAGCAGAGTCGGGCGCTCCAGGTTCTGGATATCCCCAATGTGTGGGAGAACTCGGCGCTCGAAGTCGTCCCACTCGAGGCAGCGATCGCGTTCGCCCCGAACGGTGCGCTCGAAGGCGCTTCGGCCTCGTCGGCCCGAGTGGACCTTCCCGAGGCGGGGGCGGCCGGCGCCGACGCGGCGGTGGCGGCAATCGTTCCGATGTCGCGACTGTCAGGCGCTGCCCCGAACGCGCCAGCCATCTCTCTCTCTCTCGCCGAGGCGACTCCGATCGCTCAGGTGACGCTCGCCCGGGCAAACCGGGGAGTGATTCTGCGAGCTTCCGGCGGGGGCGCCGCCGGCGAATCGGGGTTCGACTTCATCGCGACGAGCGACGCGGCGCGCGACGCCGAACGATCCCGCGGGGGCGGGGGCCGGGGAGGCCCGGGCGGCATCGGCATCGGCGGGGGCGGCGGCGGGTACTGTCCGACCTGGGGCGGCGTGCCGCTCATCGGTCCGACACGCGGATTTGGGGGAATCGGTATCGGTGCGAACAACCCGGGCCTGGGGATCATCGGTGCGCGTCCACCCAACTCTGGAGCGATCAACCGCTTTGGGCCACGGATCAGCGGAGGGTACTAGCCGCCGGAGGGGTCTGACAGAAGTTCAGCGATCCTGGTGTCCCGACGACGACGCCCGCCTCCCGGAACGGGAGGCGGACGTTTTGGCGTCCGGAATCAGGCACTCTTCTTCCTTGCCGTCTTCTTCGACTTGCCGGCATCCTCGACCTGGACGCTCGCTTTCAACGCCTCCATCAGGTCGATGACCTGCGTGATCGGTGCCTCATCCGACGGTGCCGTAATCTCCGCACCGTCCGCGATCTTCTTCTCGATCGCCCCGAGCATGCGCTGGCCCACCTCGTCCTGATACTGACTCGGGTCGAACGTGTCGGAGGCGATCTGGTCGATCAGCATCACCGCCATCTCGAGTTCGGCATCCACGCGATCGACTACTTCGTGGCCGACAACCCGACGGCGCTCGTCTACCTCGCGAACCTCGGGACGATTCCCCTCCACGTGTGGGCCAGCCGGCTCGTCGACATCGATCGCCCCGACTGGTGCCTTCTCGATCTCGACCCCAAACACAAGGTGAACGGCGACGAAACGTACGCGTCGTTCGACGACGTGATCGAGATCGCACGTGCGATCCACCGGCTGTGCGACGAGATCGGGCTCCCGAATTACGTGAAGACCAGCGGTTCCTCCGGCCTGCACGTCCTCATCCCGCTTGGCGGGCAACTCGAGTACGAGCAGTCGCGCGCGCTGGCGCAGCTGCTCGGCAAGGTCACCGTGGCCGAATTGCCCGAGATCGCGACACTCGTACGGAACCCGACTGAACGCGACGGGCGGGTCTATGTCGACTACGTGCAGAATGGACGGGGGCGGCTCGTCGTGTCACCGTACTGTGTGCGAGCTCGGCCAGCGGCCCCTGTGTCGGCCCCGCTGCGGTGGAGCGAAGTAAAAAGCGGGCTGACGATCGACCGGTTTACGATCAAGACCATGCCACGTCGCGTTCGATCGATGAAAAAGGATCCGATGGTGGGGGTACTCGGGGCGAAACCGGACCTTCTCGGCGCACTCGAGGAGTTGCGGGTTCGGCTGGATGGAGACGAAGAGTAGCAACGTAGTATGCGACCGGTCCATGCGGCGCGGACAGAAACGCCTCATGACCGACGGCATCGCCCTTCACCGTTGCGCCTGCGCAGCGCCCGGCGAGGACGCCCGCACGTCGCAACGCACACAGCCGCAATGACCTGGAAGTTCCGGGGTTCGAGGGCATACGACTTGCGCAGTTCAATTCAGAATGATCAGCGAAGCCACGGCATCCAACCCTGACTCCCTCGCTGAGCGGATCCTGCTGGTAGCTCCGGAACCTGTTTACGAGGACCGGGGAACGCCCATCGCTATCCGACAGGTTCTTCAAGCTCTCTCCGAACTCGGGTACAAGGTCGATCTGGTCACCTACCCGCTCGGGCGAGATTTTTCGCTCCCGGGGCTACGGTGGTTTCGCTGCGGCAACCCGCTCCGCATCAAACACGTGCCGGTGGGGTTTTCGCTTCGCAAGGTAGTCCTGGACATGTCGCTGGCCGCCGAACTCCGTCGGCGAGTACGGGGAACGACGTATCGATGGATTCATGCGGTCGAAGAATCGGCATTCCTCGCCGTTTTGGCTGCCCGGAGCGCGGGCACTCCCGTCCTGTACGACATGCAGTCGAGTCTGCCCCAGCAACTCGCCTCCCACCCGGTCCTCGGCACGCCGCCATTGCAGGCATTTCTCTCGAGGGCGGAACGCTGGATCCTCCGCCGAGCCAGCCTGGTAGTGGCGAGCCAGGGCCTCGGCGCATACGTGGAAAAGATGGCGCCCGGCTGTCCATGCCGCGAATGGCAGTTCCCCAGCGTGACCCGAGCTGTCGATCACGACCGAACGGCCGATCTGCGCGAAGAGCTCGGGCTCGGGGACGGTGTCAAGATCGTCGTATATTCAGGCACCTTCGCCGAGTACCAGGGACTCCCTCTTCTCGTAGAAGGCGCCCGGAAGGTCCTCGAGGAGGAGCCGGGCACAGTCTTCGTGCTCGTGGGTGGCACGCCCGCGCGCGTGGCCCAGTTACGCAAGCTGCTGGCTTCTCGAGGGGTGCTCGAGTCGTTCCGTATCGTACCTCGGCAGACGCAGGAGACGGCCCGGGCGTACGTGGAGCTTGCCGACGTGACGGTTTCGCCACGCGCCTTCGGTGACAATCTTCCGATCAAGATTCTCGACTACATGGCGAGCGGGAAACCGATCGTCGCCACGGCGATCCCCGGACATACGACAACTCTCCGAGAGTCCATGGCAGTCCTCGCGGAGCCGAGCGCGGAGGGGCTTGCTGCGGGAATCCTGGGACTCCTCCGTGAACCGGGCCGCGCCCGGGAGCTCGGCGGCGCGGCGCGCGACTACGCGGATGCCCACTTCGGATGGCAGGCCTTCGTGGACTCGACGCGGGAATACGGACGAGAGGTGTCGGGGGAAACGATCGAGACGACCGGGAACGGGAATCGGTGGCAGATCGACTCTCCGTAATCATCCCCGCGCGAGACGAAGCCGCGAATATCGAGCGGGCCATACGGGCGGTGCTGGCGGACGACACCCATGGCGCTGTCGTCGAGATCATCGTGGTCGATGCAGGCTCCGTGGACGATACCGTGGCGCGCAGCGAGGCGGCAGGCGCCCGGGTCGTGTCACTTCCCCGTGACATGGCCGACCGCAACCCGGCGTTGTCCCGCAATAGAGGGGCAGCGGTCGCCGTCGGTGACCGACTCATCTTCCTCGATGCCGATTGCGAACCGCAACCCGGGTGGCTCGCCGCCATCGACTCCGCCCATGAAGCCGGCGCGCGCATCGTCGGCGGCTCATTCGAGCTTCCTCCGGGTCTCACTCCCTCCGCACGATGTGATTACTATGCGGGCTGGTATCACGCTCACGCGGGGTGCGCCCGCGGCCCCAAGCCGAGTACGCCGCCAGGGAATCTCAGCGTGGATCGCGACGTCTTCCGCTCGACGTCGGGGTTTGATGAGACGCCCTTCGTCGCATACTCACACGAAGAGCTGAGGATGCAGGCCGAACTCGCCAGGGCAGGCTTCCCGACCTTCTTCGAGCCGTCCGCGGTCGTGACGCATCGGAATCGACCGGGCCTCGTCAACCTGCTCAAACGCAACTACCGCTGGGGCTACAGCGCACTCGAGTCCAAGACCACCTCGGGGGCCGCCCGTTTTCGCTGGGTGTATCGAAGCCCGGCGGTTCCCGTCCTTCTCGCGTTTCCGCTGGCCCTCCCCACCGCCCTCTACATTTGCACGGTGTGGGCTCGAAACAGGCGGTGGGAGGCGGTCGCGTGGTTTCCACTCATTTTCGCGGCGCGCGTGGCGTGGAGCACCGGAATGTTTGTTGGTGGAGCGCGGTGGCTGGTTCAACGGAGGCGGCGCCGGCGGACCCGCGCCATGGACCGCTAACTCATGGCTCCCACGGTCAGCGTAATCATCCCCTGTTATGAACACGCGGAATACCTCGCCGAGGCACTCGAAAGCACCGCCCTACAAGGTCCGCACGTCGACACCATCGTCGTCGATGACGGCTCCACGACAGATATTCGGCGGGTCACCGACGCCTTCCCCTCCGTTCGATACGTACGCCAGGAGCACGCCGGTGTGTCCGCCGCGCGAAACACGGGATTGGCTACGCAGGACTCCCCGTTCGTCCTCTTCCTCGACGCCGACGACAGACTGCTCCCGGGAGCGATCGATGCGGGACTCCGGGCCTTCGAACGCCACCCTGAGGCAGGGTTCGTCTTTGGCGCCTACCGCTTCATCAAACGAAGCGGCGATGTGGCGGGCAGGCCGGGGTTGGTGGTTCCCTCCTCCCCGGACTACTTGAGCCTTGTCCGCGGCAACTACATCGGGACGCCTGCAGTCGTGCTCTTCCGCACGGGCCCGGTCATGGAGACCGGCGGGTTCGATGCCGATCTGCAGGTGTCGGAAGACTACGAACTCACGCTGAGGGTGGCCCGTACGCATTCGATACGTTTTCACGACACGCTGGTCGCCGAGTATCGCCGCTACGACACCAGCGCATCGGCGGACGCGTCGAGGATGTTGCGGACGGTCGTCCACGTCCTCGAGAGGGAACGCTCTCGGGCGCCGGAAGGGCTCCGTGACCATCCCGCGTTCGAGGAGGGCCTCGAGTTCTTCAAGCTCTTTTACGGAGTCCGCGTGGTGCGCCAGATGATGCGGGAGGTCGTGCTCCGGGGCCGGATCGGGGATGCCATCTCGCGTTGGGGCGAGCTACGGAACATACTCGGACCCCGGCTCGTGACGACGAAACTGCCTCCGGCCGTGGCAGTCTCGGCGTATCGGAAGGTGGGCTACATCATCCGCGGATGGATGGGCTAGAAGTCGTCGGTGTCACCCGGTTGGATGTAGAGCCCCCTGCGTACGGCGGCCTTGTCCATCGGCGCGAACAGTCTGCAGGCGAAGCGTGTTCCTGCCTGGCGCTCGCGTGCGAACCCCGCGCGCCCGTACAGACGCCCCAACGAACTCTTGGCGGTGGCCCACCCCTCGATGGAATGGGCGCCGCGATCGAGGGAGTAGCCGATGGCCCGATACAAGAGGGCGTCGGCAACGGCAGGGTTCCGAGGGACAATCGCATCGACGACGGTCGAGACACCGCCGCGGACCGCGAATATCACCCAACCGCTCCATGTCCCGCCTGAAGAACGGGAGGCCAGGACGATATAGTCGCCCTGCGGGCCGTCCCGGTATCGCCATGACAGGTAGCGTCGATCACGGATCACGGCGGCCGAGTAGTCGCCGGATACACGCGACCAGAGACGATCCGCTTCCTCTCCGAATTCTCCCACTTCGGCGATCCTCGGGTCCCCGATTCTCCGCCTGATACGTTTCAACAGCGTGTCTTCGAGCGTCCTGCTGTACCGGCCGAGGTCATCCCACAACTCATAACCCAGGAGCAGCTTCCCGAGGCGGGCATGCCTCACCTGCGGATTCCCGAAACCGAACGCCAGATCCTCGGGACCCGTGTTCCGGTCGATCCAATGCAGAGCGGTTCTGATGAACAACCCTCTTCGCCCAAGCACGGCTCCCCGGTACCCGGGATGAGTCATCGAATCGGCCATCAACGAAAACGTCACGGGGTCACCCAGGAGTTGGCCACGTAACGGAATCCCCGCATAGACGCAGATGATCTTGCCGTTTTCGGAAGAACACACGGATGTTCGTTGTACGCCGCACGGATTGTTCGTGAACCGCCATTCGCGTTGCCGAAGACGCGCCTCACTGGCAGCGCCGAATACGAGATTGTGCAACTCGAGGACTGACGGCTCATCCGACTCGCGGTACGACCGGACTTCGTATTCCGCCCCGGCGACCCGGATCTTCACGCCGAACCGTCCGCGGAGTCGTCGACCCGCAACTTCCACGACAACTCCCGCGGACCATCCCAGCCAAAGATCTCGATCCGGGGAAGCGCGAAACGGGCGGAGTACGGGCTGGCGAACTCGGGCACGGTCGTGAATCCGAAACGATACCCCTCGCCACGGACGACGTGCCGTGCGATGGGCCCGGCGTCCCCGTACGGGTACGAGAATCCACGGAAGGGATCCGCCAGCTGAATCCTCAGCGTCGCCAGAGACTCCCTGGCCTCCTGGGCGACCTCCATGACCGACATGGCCCCAAGGGGAACGTGATTCATCGAATGAGACCCGAAGCGCACGCCGGCGCCTTCGAGTTCTCTGATTCGGTTCCACCCCATCAAGGGAACCTCCATCGCAAGGTGTCGATTCCACTCGCTGGTGCGTCCAACCAGACCCGACACCACAAAGACCGTCGCTCCGAACCCGTAACGTTGGAGCAAAGGCCAGGCATGTTCGTCGAAATCGGCCAGTCCGTCGTCGAACGTGATCGCTATCGGACGCCCCCGAAGGGCCGGCCCACCTGTGATCGATTCGTGCCACGCATCGATCGGCGTCGTGTAGAAACCCAGATCCCGGAGCGTCCGCAGATGGACTTCGAAACTTTCGGGCGTCACGCGGAAACGCCCGATTGGCTCCCCTTTCCGATCCGGGGCGACGCTGTGGTAGGCGAGGATCGGCAGGCGCTCGGCAACCGCTCGAGTCCCTGCCGCCGCCGCGAAACCGGAGAACGCGCGTTCCCCTACAGAACGCAGCCCAACGGCATGCTCTCTCCTCTTCACGATGTGCGTCGGCGGCGTGTCGTCTCCGAGGAGGGGGCGCCACCCGCCCACCTGCCGCGCCCGCGCTCGTTGGACGAGACCGCCCCCCCCGACGCACGGCAAACCGAGGAGCGCGCTGTCGACGACGGCCGATGCTAGCTCGTCGGCGAAGCGGCGTTCCACAGTCCGACGAAGATTCACACCCTGCCCGAAGCCGTTCGGCCCCCGCTCGAGACGACCGAGACACCGCGTCCCGAACATGACGCTGACCGGCCCCTCCCCATCATCATCGCTCAGTACGATGTGCACGGGGCGCGCTCCAAAGACTTCGTTCAGGAGGCGACGACGCAGCAGCCCCCGCTCGAGCCATTCGCACCCTCGTTTGTGTCGACGCAGTAACGTGTCGGCCACCATCTCGGCGAGGGCCCGTGGGAGCACGCGGCAGAACGTCCCGCTTACCACGTCGCGTTCGGCTCGTGTCCGACGGTAGAACACCCGGAGAAGCTCCCAGGCGAAATCTCGGGCTACGACCTCGCGCAGAGCGGCGGAAAGATCCTCCTCATACCCAACGGGAAGGACTGCTCGCCCGATCGGGTCGCCCCCGTACACGAGTCGGCAGACGATCGTCTCCGTTCCGGGGGGCGGCGCGAGTTCTCCTCCACCCTCCAGATCGACATCCACATCGTAGATGCCTTCGAGGCGGTCTCCCAATGCGTCGGGTGCCCACTCGACGATGGTACCGATCAGCAGCCGCCTCGACCGTTCCGCCAGGTCGGGCGAGCAGCTCCATCGTTCGACGGCGGCGAAGAAGCGCAGAACATGGTCGCGAACCTCGGGCCATAGTTCAGGCCATTGGTCAGGCCGCTTCGTAGTACCCAGCATGATGGAAATGAACATCGGGATCGCGACTTCGGCAGGGTTCAGAGTCGGGCAGGGCCGATCCTCGAACCGTCGCATCAAGTCTGTCGGATCTTCACCCCGCGCGATGATCAGTCCGGCGGCCCATGAGGTGTACTTGTATTCCCCTCCGAGTCGCTCGACCGGGGGCAGGCCGTCAGCATAAGCTCGGTGCGGATTCGGCACCCGCGGATCCGGAGCGAACACACGTCCAACGACTCGCAGTCCGTCGTCGAGGACGACCTTCGGTTCGGTGGACGCCGATCCCTCCCGCATACAGTAGAGGGAGAGCACCTCGTCCACGTATGCGACCTGAGCCCCGGCACGGCCACATCGAATCCACAGATCCCAGTCCTCACTCGTCTTGAGGGTCGTGTCGAAACTGCCGACTTCACGAACCAGGTCGCGGCGCACGATCGCCGTATGGATGGGAAACGGGCAACTATGGACCGCGCGTGTGAAAAGATCCTCCCCCGCGGCCGGCGGGGCCTGGACATGAACTGCCCCATCTGGAAAACGCGTGGCCCAGCCGACGTGTACCAGATCCAACCGGACATCGGCGGCGACGCGGTCTGTCGCCGCCTCGAGCAACCCTGGCGCGACCGTGTCGTCGGCGTCGAGGAACAGAAGCCAGGGGAACCGGGCGGCCTCGATCGCTCGATTCCGAGCGGCAGACACGCCGATCGGCGGTTGCGAAAGAAGCCGGAACCGGGGATCGGCCGACACCACTTCCTCGACGATCGATGCCGTGTCGTCCGTCGACCCATCGTCGACGACCACAACCTCCCAGCGGTCGAACGTCTGCGCGCGAATCGAATCGAGCGTCGCTCCGATCGTGGCCGCTGCGTTCCGCGCCGGAATGACGACGGAAACTGAGCACGTGCTCACCGTCCGCTGCTCACTCGAGAACGTCCGGGCTCAAACCGATGGCGTCCACGTACGCCGCCGCCACGCTCTCCACATCGGCGTCCATCCGCACCCTGCCCTTCTCGAGCCAGACCGCGCGGCTGCAAAGAGTTCGCACGAGATCCAGATCGTGAGACACCGCGATCATGGTCCCGCCGGCGGCGAGGAACGAGTCGAAAAACCCGATGCACTTCTCGCGAAACTCGAAGTCGCCCACGGCCAGCACCTCATCGACGAGGATGACGTCCGGTCGAGTCGCGACCGCGACCGCGAAGGCGAGACGGGCCTGCATCCCGGTCGAATAGTACTTGAGAGGCTGATCGATGTATTCGCGGACCCCGGAGAACTCCACGATGTCATCGAACCGCGACATCAGCAGCTTCGGCGAAAGACCGCAGACCGCTCCGTACAACCGGATGTTCTCCACGCCGGAAAGCTCCGGGTGGAATCCCACGCCAAGCTCGATGATGGCGGTCAGCCGGCCCTGGATCGTGATCTGCCCGCCGGTAGGCTGATAGACACCGGCCAATAGTCGGAGCGCCGTACTCTTCCCCGAGCCATTCCCTCCCACGATCGTAATGGCCTCGCCGGCAGCCACCTCGAGGTTGAACCCTTCGAGGTGGAACACGGGTCGGCCGGTCTCCACCGGTCTTTTCATCACCTTCCGGAGGATCAGTTCCCGAAACGACGTCGAGTGCTCCTCGAAGTGCTGAAAGCGCTTGGAAACGTTACGGCACGAAACGCGGCTGCTCACCGGCCGCTATCCCACTTCCGGGAGGACATCGCGATATCGGTTAAGAATCGCCCAGCCCGCCACGAGGATCAGGAACGTGCTCATCGAAGTAGCCCCCAACAACATCACGGATGGCCAGGCTCCCTCGTACAGCACGCTGTGAAACATGGTCAGGAGACCCGCGATGGGGTTCGCGAGATACACCATCCGAAACGCGTCCGGCACCATCGAAGCCGGATAGAACACCGGAGTCAGGTAGAAGAGGAGGCCAAGCGCGATCGGCAACGCATGCTCGATATCGTGAAACAGGAGTGAGAGCGTGGCCAGGGGAATGGCGCACCCCACAACCAGAAGAAGCAGCAGCAAGACCAGCAGCGGCAGAGCGATGAGGCTCGCCGGAAGCGATCCGTGGTGGAAGACCGCAAGCACGATCACGATCAAGAGTAGCTCGGCCAGCAGTTCCGCGAGTCGCGCGCCTGCAACACCCAGGACCACCACTTCGTTCGGAAATGCGACACTTCGTCGAAGCGGGGAATAGTTTCGGAATATGCCCGTGGCGGCTCCCACCACGTTCGAGAAGAAGACCCAGACGAAGTACCCGCTCAACAGGAAAGCCCAGTAGCGCTCGATGGGAATCCGGACGACGAAACTGAAGACAACCACCAGAACGGCCATGCTCCCGAGAGGAGCCAGCACCGTCCAAACGAAGCCCAGCAACGAGTTACGGTACTTGAGGATTAGATGATGTCGGGCCAACGTCCGCGCCAGCATGCGGAATCGCCACAAATTGACGATGGTGTCGAACGGACCGCCGGATTTGATCGCCGCCGAGGAGTCCACTGTACCTCCGCTGGGAACCTCGTTGAACAGGGACCGCAGGTCGTGCTACGGACACCACTGCAGGACCGGGGCAAGCGGCGTGCCCTCCTAGCGGCCCCCGGTGCCTTCGAGAATCGCTTCGACCGCCCGCCGCCCCTCGCCGGCCGCCCCGGTCCAGTTCTGATGACCGCGGAGCTCGGAATGGCCGATCGCGATCCGCCCGA
>JBGMQU010000055.1:0-20524 GCA_048060725.1 Gemmatimonadota bacterium
AGAGCACGACATCGACGTCTCCGGGTCGCACGATCGCCACCATTCCGACTCCCATGTTGAAGGTGCGGAAGAGTTCCTCCGCCGGAGCCCCACTGGCCTCCGCCATCACCTGAAATTCGTTGGGGATGTCCCAGGCGTCAGTCCAGACGATCGCATCGAGGTCGTCGGGCAGGACACGGTCCACGTTGCCCGGGAGGCCGCCGCCGGTGATGTGCGCCAGCGCCCGTACCCGACCCTGGTCGAGGCTCGCCTCGAGCGGGCGCAGGTAGGATCGGTGCGGTGTCAGCAAGACTTCACCCACGGTCGCTTCGGAACCGGGGAACCGATCGGTCACAGAAAGCCCCAGGCGCTCGAACACGAGCTTCCGGACGAGACTGTAGCCGTTGGTGTGAAACCCGTCGGACGGAAGGCCGATCAGAACATCCCTGATTGCCGGATCGCCAACCGCGAGCTCCGGCCACGCCGCCTCGCCCACGATGAAACCCGCGAGATCGTATTCGCCATCAGAGTAGAACCCCGGCATTTCCGCCATCTCGCCCCCAACCAGTGCGCAGCCGTTGTCCCGACACGCGGTTGCCAAACCGGCCACGACGTCTGCCACCACATCGGGATCGAGGACCCCGCACCCGATGTAGTCCATGAAGATCAATGGCCGGGCGCCTTCGGTCAGGATGTCGTTCACACAGTGATTCACGAGGTCGGCCCCCACCGAATCGTGCCGCCCGGTAAGGAACGCGATCTTGAGCTTGGTCCCAACCCCATCGGCGCTCGCGACGAGCTCGCGCCCGGGGGTGGAGACGAAACGCCCACCAAAGGAACCGAACCTCGAGGTGACCGCTGCGGTTCGGGTACTCTCCACGAGTTCGGAGATGCGCTCCTTCGCGCGACGCGCGGCGTCGAGATCGACGCCGGAGTCGGCGTAGGTCAGGATTTCCGTCATGCGGCGTGTGCCTCGAAATGCGTAAGCTCCTTGAACAGCCCTACTCGCTCCGCCACTTCCGCCGGACCCAACGTCTCGAGGCGAGCGGTGCCGAACTCTTCGCACGCGAACGATCCGAGTGCGCACCCGTACACGATCGCGCGCTTCAGATCGTCGACATCGATCCGTCCGGCGCCCGCAAGGTAGCCAAAGACGCCTCCGGCGAATGCGTCACCGGCCCCGGTGGGGTCCCTGACCTCCTCGAGCGGGTACCCCGGGGCGAAAAAGATCAGATCGTCGGAGAACAACATGGCCCCGTGCTCGCCCTTCTTGATCACCACGTGTCGAGGCCCCCGCCGCTGGATCCAACGCGCCGCTCGGGCCAGATTCGCCTCCCCTGAGAGTTGGCGTGCCTCCTCGTCGTTCAGCATGATCATGTCGATCCTCGAGATCACCTCGAGTAGCGTATCGAGCGTTCCGTCGATCCAGTAGTTCATCGTGTCACACGCCACGAGCGTGGGACTCTCGATCTGGTCGAGCACGCTGAGCTGGAGCGACGGATCGATGTTCCCGAGGAAGACCCACGAGGCCGACCTGAAGTGGGGCGGGAGGTCCGGACTGAACTCCGCGAAAACACCGAGTTCCGTGTGGGTCGTATCACGGGTATTCATATCATAATGATAACGGCCACCCCAACGAAAACTCTTCCCCGGACGCTGTTCCAACCCGCCGAGGTCGACCCCCCGCTCGCGGAGAAAGTCGAGTTGTGACGTCGGATAGTCGTCTCCTATCACTCCGACGAGCTGGACCGGAGCGAGCACGGAGGCGGCAGCGGCGAAGTAGACGGCCGCCCCACCGATCACCTCCTGAACGCTGTCGAATGGCGTCGCGATTTCGTCGAGTGCGACGCTACCGACGACGAGTATGTTTCCGGTCGCACCAGTCATTTGGTCTCCCGCACCATGGTTTCGGGGGCAGACAGCCCGAGGATGCGCAGGCCGTTCCGCAGCGTGATCTGAACCGCGCGCGCCAGCTTGAGTCGCCCCTCTCGAGCCGACCCTTCAGCCAACATTCGAAGTGCGGGATCGAGGTTGCCCTGATGGTACCATGCGTTCACTGCCGCGGCCGTCTCTTCCAGATAGGTACAGAGGATGTGCGGTGCTCTCGCGCGGGCGGAGGCGGCGACGACCTCGGGCATGCGCAACACGCCCCTGGCCACCTCGCGCTCCGCATCGGTCTCGAGTGCCTCGAGGCCGTCGAGGGTCGCGTCCACCGTTTCGGGATCCACCTCGCCCCTGGCGAACACGCTGCACATCCGGGCGTGGGCATACTGGATCTTATAGACCGGGTTCGCTTCGGATGTGTCGAGGGCGAGATCGAGATCGAAGTTCAGATGCACTTCGGCACGCCGCATGAGGAAGAAATAGCGGGTGACGTCGGGCCCCGTTTCCGTAACCAGGTCGCCGAGACTGACGAACCGGCCGGCCCGTTTGCTCATCCTCGCCTCCTCTCCGCCCTGCATCACGGTCACGAGCTGGATAATCAAGACTTCCAACAACTCGGGCCTGCCCAGACCGGCAAGCGCGGCCAGCATTCGCTTCTCGTGTCCCTGATGGTCTGCCCCCCAGACATCGATAGTCAAATCGAATCCGCGGTCTGCCTTGTCGAGATGGTACGCGAGATCGGGCAGAAAATACGTGTAGGATCCATCGCTCTTGATCAGAACCCGGTCCTTCTCGTCGCCAAAGGCGGAGGTTCGTAGCCACAGCGCCCCGTCGGATTCGTACGTCAACTCGGCCCCGTCCAACCGGGCGAGAAGCTCATCGATGGCGCCGCTTTCGTACAGAGACGTTTCGGAGAACCACGCATCCATGTGAACGCCGAAATCGGCGAGGTCGGCGGCCTGGCCCGCCCGCAACCCCTCGACCGCGTCGGCTTCGAACCGCGCCAGCCTGTCACCGCGCGACATCGCGTCCAGACTCTCGATTCCGACGCGATCCCCGATCTCCGAGGCCAGGTCGGTGATGTATTCGCCCTGATACCCTCCCTCCGGCACCGCCACATCATTCCCTCGCGCCTGCTGATACCGCGCCTCGATGGATTCGGCCAGCAGGCGGATCTGCTTTCCCGCATCGTTCACGTAGAACTCGCGGGAGACTTCGTGCCCCGTCCAGGCGAGGAGGGACGCCACCGCGTCCCCGAGCGCGGCGCCACGGCCGTGCGCGACGTGCAGCGGTCCGGTCGGGTTCGCCGAGACGAACTCGACGTTGACCCTCCGCCCCGCCCCGGTCGCGGTGCGGCCCCAGGCGGAGTCGACTTCCAGAACCCGCGCCAACTGCGGCCAGAGGCCCTCGTTGGCGAGCCGAAAATTCAGGAATCCCGGGCCGGCCACCGTGACGTCCGTCACCCCCGCCGCGCCCTCGTCCAGGGCGCCCACGATCGCCTCCGCGATGTCGCGAGGTGACCGCCCGAGCTTCCCTGCCAGGACAAGCGCTGCGTTGGATGCCCAGTCTCCGTGCTCCCGATCGCGGGGCCGCGAAAGTTCCGGCTCGAAGCCCTCGGGGGCGCCCGCATCCCGCGCCGCCGCTCCAAGGGCCCCGGCGAGACGAGCGAGGGTCGGGTCACCGGCCAGGCTCAATCGGACCCGCCCTTCTTCGGAGCGTCTGCTCCGCCCGCCGGGCTCTTCGAAGCCGATCCACCGGAGCCGGAAGTCGCCGACTCGCCGTCGCCGGAGGTCTTCGATCCCGAACCCTTGTCCTCTCCCGATTCTTTCGGGGGCGCCTCCTTGCGGTAGTCGGTCGCGTAGAATCCGGACCCCTTGAAGACGATGCCGCCGCCGATGGAGATCAACCGGTCCACCGCCTTTTCCTCGCATTTCGGGCAAACCTCGACGGGCGCATCGGACATTCTCTGGAACTCTTCGAATTCATGTCCGCAGGCCCGACAAACGTATTCGTAGGTCGGCATGTTCTAGAAGCCTTCTGAAGCCTGTTGAAGGATGGTCAACCAGCGGGACGGTAAACGCCCCATTCGTCTCGCAGTACGTGACTGATCTCCCCAAGCGTGGTGCGCGCACGCACCGCTGCAATGAGGGCTGACAACATATTCCCATCTCCACGCGCCGTGTTCCTGACCTCACCGAGGGCAGACGTCACCGCGCCCGCGTCGCGCGAAGCCTTCAATTCCTCCAGCCGTCGTCGCTGCGACTCGGCCAGCGTCGCGAAATCGGGCATCTGCGGCACCAACGCAGGTTCATCGTCACGGTAGGTGTTCACACCGACGACCTCCACCTTGCCGGCCTCGATCGCGCGCTGACGGGCGTAGGCAGTCTGGTGGATCTCTTCACGCATGAACTCGATCGATGCGGCCGCGCCGCCCGCCTCGGCGATGCGCTCCATGTATTCCCCCGCCCGAGCTTCAAGCTCGTTCGTCAGCGCTTCGACGAAGTACGAACCGGCGAGCGGATCGACTGTATCCGCCACGCCCGTCTCCGCCGCCAGCAGCTGCTGTGTTCGGAGGGCCAGCTTCGCTGCATCCTCCGTCGGTAGCGAGAGCGCCTCGTCGAACCCGTTCGTGTGCAGGGACTGAGTGCCCCCGAGCACGGCAGCCAGCGCCTGATAGGCCACCCGGACGACGTTGTTCAGCGGTTGTTGAGCCGTCAGGGACGATCCCGCGGTCTGAGTGTGGAAGCGGAGACGCGCGCTGGCATCCGAAGCGCCGAATCGATCTCGCATGAGCGTGGCCCACATCCGCCGCGCCGCGCGAAATTTCGCGATTTCCTCGAAGAACCCGTTGTCGGCGGAGAAGAAGAAACTCAGTCGCGGTGCGACATGTTCCAGGTCCAACCCGGCCTTCACGGCGCGCTCCACGTACTCGACCCCGTTCGCCAACGTGAACGCCACTTCCTGTGCAGCCGTGGCTCCCGCCTCACGCATGTGATATCCGCTGATCGAAATCGAATTCCACCGCGGCATCTCCGCCGCACAAAACTCGAAGACGTCCATCACGTACCGCAGGCTTGGCTCGACCGGGTAGATGTACGTTCCGCGAGCGACGAACTCCTTGAGGACGTCGTTCTGGACCGTTCCCCGTAAGTCCGAGCGCGGGATGCCGCGTTCTTCGGCGACACCGACGTAGAGAGCGAGCAGGATGGGCGCGGTCGCGTTTATGGTCATCGACGTCGAAACACGATCGAGCGGGATGTCATCGAACAGACGGTGCATGTCCTCGATCGAATCGATCGCGACCCCAACCCTCCCCACTTCGCCCACCGCCATCTCGTCGTCCGAGTCGTACCCCATCTGGGTCGGAAGATCGAAGGCGACCGACAGTCCGGTTTGCCCCGAGTCCATGAGATAGTGGAAGCGGCGGTTCGTTTCTTCGGCGGTCCCGAACCCGGCGTACTGCCGCATGGTCCACAACCGTCCCCGGTACATCGACGGATACACCCCGCGTGTGAACGGGAAAGCTCCCGGATACCCCACCGCCGGGTCGGTTTCCCCATCCGGCGCTCCGTACACCCCGTCCACCTCGATGCCGCTCGACGTCTCGAACACGTCGCGACGCAGCCCCGATCCCTCGAGAAACGGCTGCAGCACCTCTCGCTCCCAGTCCGCACGACCGCTCACGAGTCCGTCTCCTCGAATCGGACGAGTACGTCGTCGCGATCGACCGTGTCGCCCGGAACGACCTCCACGTTGGCGATCGTCCTCGCTCCGTCGGCCCGCAACTCGTTCTGCATCTTCATCGCTTCGACGACCACGAGTCCGTCTCCCTCCGCCACGGTCTGCCCGGTCTCGACCAACACCTTTACGACCAGGCCGGGCATCGGGGCCCGAAGGTCGGCGCTCGGCACGTCGGCGTGCTGGCCGGTGAGCTGTCGAATCGCTCGCGCGCGCTCCCCCTCGAGTTCCACCACATACGCCCGCCCGCGCACCTGGATGCTCCACCCCGCCGCGGTGCGAACGCCCACTACCCGCTCGCTACGGTCCGCGAACACGAAGTGCGCGTCACCTGGCGCGAGTACGGTCGCGTCGAATTCGATGTCCCGTCCGGGAAGCCGAACACCCTCCGCCGTCCGCTCGACCATGATGGTCTCCTCGCCCACTGTCGCGTAGTACTTCATGTGCTCGTACCCGATCGACGTTCGAACCACACGACGGTTTCCACATGTCCGGTGTGTGGAAACGCATCGAACGGCTGTGCCCGGGTCGGCGCCCATGCGACCGCAAGGCGGGCTACGTCGCGAGCGAGGGTGCCCGGATCGCAAGAAACATAGACGAGCCGTTCCGCCTTACTCGCACAGAGGCACTCGATGACGGCTTCGCTCAGACCCGCGCGCGGCGGATTGACGATGACGATCTCGGCGTCGAGCCCCGGCAACGCCGCCTCGACGGTCGATTCGACATACTCCGGCTCCCCGACGTTCTGCCGCCCCTCCCCGGAACGGGCAGCCTTTCGGCCCGTCGCCACCGCGTCGGGATTGGCTTCGACGGCGACCACGCGGGCACCGGCCCGGGCCCACCGGATGGCGCGCAGGCCGACCCCCGCGTACAGGTCGAGCACGCGTCGGCCGGCGATCGGTTCGAGCCCTTCGTCGAGGTGATCCTCAATCGCGCCCGCGATCTCGCGATTCACCTGGAGAAAGGCCTGCGGCAGGAGGTCCAGCTCAATGGCGTTCCACACGTCCGGCAACGTCTCGCGACCGAACAGGTGCCGCCGCGGCCCGTCCGCCGGCGCCCACCAGTAGCTCGTGAGGCCGCCGGTCTCGTCTGCGATGATCTTTGCGCCCTCTCTCGAGCGTGCGGCCGCTGCCGGCGAAGCACCCGTCGTGTCCCTGCCCCCCGTCACGAGCAACGCGACGTCGCCCTCGCGGTTCGTCCGCAACGTCAGACGGAGTTCCCCGCCGGGCGGGAGATGCCGGGCTCCGGTCCCCCACGCCGACCGCAGGTCGCGCCACGCGCGTGCGATCCCCGGTTCTGCCAGCGGACACGCCTCGATCTCCACCAGCCGTCGACCCCTTTCGGCGTGGTAGCCCGCGAAGACGCGCCCTCCGCGCCGCCGGACCGTGAAGCTCACTCGGTTTCGATACCCCAGCCGATGCGTCCCGGCGACGATCGGGGGCACCGGAAGCGTCACTCCGCCGATTCGCGCCAACGTGTCGGCAACCCCCTGTCTGAGGGCCTCGCCCTGTGCGACATCGTTCAAATGCATGAGACGACAACCGCCGCACGTGCCGAAATGAGGGCAGGCGGGATCCACCCGGTCCGGACCGCGTTCATACACCTCGACGACCCGGCCACGGGCCCAGCGCTTGCGTTGCTCCGTCAGTACCGCCTTCACCCGATCGCCGGGAGCGGTCCCGGGGACGAACACGACTCTGCCCGTCTCCGTACGTCCGATCCCCGCACCGCCGACCGCGATTCCATCGACCGTCAGGTCGACCGTATCGATGGTCATCAGTCTCTCACCGCCCTCACCCAGGCCGTGATTCCCCGTGACCCACCCTCCTCTGCCACCGATCCAGGGGGCACAGCCCCTCCCGCGGCGGGCACTGTTTCTTCCTCGAAGAACACAGCGGCGGCGACGGCAATGTCGCGGTCCGGCCCATCGGCGACAGCGACGAGGTCCGGGTGCTCATCGACGTACCGGATGGAAAACTCGCCGGCTCGAAAATCCGGCTCATCCATGGCCGCGCGATGGAAAGAGGCGGTCGTCGATATTCCTTCCACACGGAGTTCGGCCAGCGCGACTCTCATCCTCTCGATCGCACGCGGCCGGTCTTCCGCATGCACGATTAATTTGGCCAGCAGCGGGTCATAGTGGAGCCCGACCTCCGATCCCTCCCGAACTCCTGCGTCCCACCTCACACCGCCCCCCGCCGGTACGTCGATGGCGGTGATGACGCCCGTCGAGGGGAAGAACCCGTTCGTCGGGTCTTCCGCACTAATACGGCATTCGATGGCGTGACCGCGGGACGTCGGTACCGGTGCACCGTCTAGCGCCAGTCCCCCGGCCGCGATCCGAAGCTGTTCCCGCACGAGATCGACGCCCGTGACCAACTCGGTCACGGGATGCTCCACCTGGATGCGCGTATTCATTTCAAGGAAGAAGAACTCCCCATCCTGGTACAGAAATTCGACGGTCCCCGCCCCGAGATACGAGACGGCGGCCGCGGCCCGGACGGCCACGTCCCCCATCGCCGTTCGAGTCTCCGTCGTGATCGCAATGCAGGGTGCCTCCTCGATCAGCTTCTGGTGCCGACGCTGGATCGAGCACTCGCGCTCGCCCAGATGAACCACCCGATCGGCATCCGCCAGTACCTGGATCTCGATGTGCCGCGGGTTCTCCATGAAGCGCTCGAGATACACCCGGCCGTCTCCGAACGCCTGAGTGGCCTCGCTGACGGCCCGTTCATAACCGGCGAGAAGCTCGCCAGAATCGGCCGCCACTCGCATCCCCTTCCCGCCACCCCCGGCCGCCGCCTTGATCATCACGGGATACCCGATGTCTTCGGCCGCCGCGAGAGCTTCTGCCGACGTCGCCACCGTGTCGCTCCCCGGAACCACGGGCACGCCGGCGGCAATCATCAGCTCCCGTGCCCGCGTCTTGTCACCCATGGCGTCGATCGCATCGGCCGGAGGCCCGATGAACACCAGTCCGGCCGCTTCCACCCGGCGGGCAAACTCGGCATTCTCCGCGAGGAATCCGTATCCGGGGTGAATCGCCCCGGCCCCGTAGGCGCCCGCCACCTCGAGGAGTCGTTCCACGTCGAGATAACTCCCGGCAGCATCCGCGGGTGCGATGCTCACTGCAAAGTCGGCGGCGAGCACGTGTGGCGCCTTTCGGTCGGGCTCGGTGAACACCGCTACCGTCCGGAGCCGTTCCTCTCTGCAGGCCCGGATCACCCGTACGGCGATCTCGCCCCGGTTCGCGATGAGGACGGTATCGAACATGGGCTAGAGCGGGATGTTCCCGTGCTTCTTCGGCGGGTTCGCGTCTCGCTTGTTTGCGAGCATCCGGAGCCCCTCGATCAGACGCCGCCGCGTGTCTCGCGGGTCAATAACGTCGTCGAGAAACCCCCGCGCCGCGGCCAGATAGGGGTTCGCGAACTTTTCCCGATAGTCGGCCTCCAGTTCCGCCGTGCGAGCCTCCGGATCGTCCGACTCGGCGATCTCCCGCCGGTAGACGATCTCCACCGCCCCTTTCGGCCCCATCACGGCGATCTCCGCGCTGGGCCAGGCAAGGTTCAAATCGCCGCGGATGTGTTTGGACGACATCACGTCGTACGCCCCGCCGTAGGCCTTTCGCGTGATCACCGTGAGCTTGGGAACGGTTGCTTCGCAGTAGGCGTACAGCAGCTTCGCGCCCTGCCGAATGATTCCGCCGTGCTCCTGTGCCACTCCCGGCATGAACCCCGGTACGTCCTCGAACGTGATCACCGGGATGTTGAACGCATCGCAAAAACGCACGAAGCGGCCGGCCTTCACGCTGGCGTCGATGTCCAGAACCCCCGCCTGTACCGCCGGCTGATTGGCAACCAGGCCGATCGGGCTCCCTCCCAACCGCGCGAAACCAACCAGAATGTTCGGTCCGAAATGCCGGTGCACTTCCAGAAACTCCCCATCGTCCACGACCCGTCCAATCACCTCGTGCATGTCATACGGCACCTTCGGATCGTCAGGAAGGACGTCCAGGAGAGCTTCGTCGCGGCGGTCGATCGGGTCGTCCGATTCGCGGGAAGGCGGCATTTCCTGATTATTGCCGGGGAGGAACCCGAGGAGTCGCCGGATTTCCTGGATCGACTCTACCTCGGTTCCATGCCGGAAATGCGCCACACCCGACTTGCTGGCGTGTACCGAAGCCCCACCGAGATCTTCAAACGAGACCTCCTCGTGCGTCACGGTCTTCACCACGTTCGGCCCCGTCACGAACATGTGGCTGATGCCGTCGACCATGAACACGAAATCCGTGATCGCGGGTGAGTAGACGGCTCCGCCGGCACACGGGCCCAGGATCGCGCTGATCTGCGGAACGACGCCCGACGCCAGCGTGTTACGCAGGAAAATGTCCGCGTATCCGCCGAGAGAGGCCACGCCTTCCTGGATGCGGGCACCGCCGGAATCGTTCATCCCGACGATGGGCGCGCCATTGGCCATCGCGAGTTCGAGGAGCTTCACGATCTTTTCCGCGTGCGCCTCCGAAAGCGAGCCGCCAAACACCGTAAAATCCTGACTGAACGCGTACACGAGGCGTCCATCCACCTTGCCGAAGCCCGTGACGACGCCGTCCCCCGGCACCCGCTGCTCATCGAGACCGAAGTCGCTGCACCGATGCTCCACAAACCGGTCCAGCTCGGTAAAGCTTCCAGGGTCCATGAGGAGGTCCAGCCGTTCGCGGGCCGACAGCTTCCCGCGCTCGTGCTGACGGGCGAGGCGTTCGGCCCCACCGCCCTCTTCCGCTCTCCTCGAGCGCTCACCCAGCTCTCGAAGCTTCTCTCGCATGTTCACCGTTCGTCTCGCGGACGGGGTGCGGCACGAGCCTCGGCCAGCCACGTCAGCAATCGGGCCCGATCGGGTTTCTGCAGGGCGCCCGAGAGCAGCATGCGTACCTCTGTCTGCCGCCGAACCGTCGAGGTCTCCGCGTTTGGGCGAAGCCTGCCCGTGACACCGACGGCCTCCAGGCCGCCCGAGAGCCGGGCGGACAGGGCGGCCGGGATGGGAATGTCGGCGGCCTCCAGCGCTGTAAGCACCAGAAGTACGGCATCGTGTGCCAAGCCGGGTAAGATATTGTCGCGCAGAGACCTACGATACTTTCGTTCGTACGCTGCTACAAATCGCTGCCAGGGCGTTCCGGGGCTCGATCGGTCGGCCCATAGACCGACGACGCGATAGTCCGCAGCGAACCCGTCGAGGCGCCTCAACACGGCGGGGTCCGCCCAGGCCTCGCTCCCGAGAATGATCGAACGATCGAGCCCGTAGTACACGAGTTGAGGCGCCAGTGTCAGGACGGCGGGGCCGCTCTCAGCGGGCGCGAATACCACGTCCGGTGCTGCCGCCGCGAGCCTCTCGATCGACTCCTGTAAGGTCGACCCTCCGCCATACGATGCCGAAGCCACCACACGTCCACCCGCGGCCTCGAACGCGCGCCCGAACAGGGTCGCGGCCCTGGCAAGCGCGGGGTCGGGCGGGCGCAGGAGGGCCGCCGTGCGCAACCCGAGTTCCTCGACGGTCCACCGGGCCAGATCCGTCGCAACGTCCAACTCGCGCTGGTCGAGTCCGTAGAGCGTGTACGCGTTCGCTACGGCACCAAACACCTCGGTCGCCGTCGGGCTCAGGATGGGCAGCCGAGGGTTTCTGCGCGCCCGGGCGGCGTTCGCAAACGACTCGGAACGCAGTGGCCCGATGATCGCGATCACCCCCTCCTCTTCGAGTTCCTCGACCAGGCCGGCCGCGGCGTCCGGGTCGGACGCATCGTCCCGCACGATGAACTCGATGTCGAAGCCGTCGGGGTGATCCCGCGCGTACCCTTCCAGGGCGAGGTCGATCCCCTCACGAAGGAGCCGACCAAGGTTGGCGAGATCGCCGGAAAGCGGGAGGATCGCCCCGATACGGGCCGTCGTCATGGACGTCCCATCCTCGAGCCCCACAAGCATCTCCGCGGTGGAGCGCTCGGGCTCGGACGCCCCCGCATCGAGCACCTCCTGCGCGAACCGACGCGCCCCGTTTAACTGCCCGGCGGCCGCGAGCGATTCCGATAGATGCACGTAGACGATCTGGGCCTCGACAGACTGCGGCTCGTGCCCAGCGCGTGCGTCCTGGAGTTCGTCCAGGGTCAGACCCGCCGCCCACTGTCGCAAGTTCTCCAGTCCGGCCGCATCAAGGATTCCCGGGTTGTCGAGCGCCAGCTCGATCGCGGCAGCGGGCCTCCCCGTGAGCGCGAGGATCTCCGCGAAGCGTCGTACGGCATCCTCGAGGATCATCGGCCCGGGCTCCCGCGCCAGCAGATCGGCGTACTGATCGCCCGCCCGCCCGATGAGCCCGGACGCGTCACTCGACCGGGCCACGAGGAGTAGCGCCCGATCCGCCAGCGCCTCCAGTGAGGGCTGGTCACGCCACGCACGGTAGAGCGAATCGGCCTCTGCCCCCGACGCATCATAGTTCCCGGCATCGTACAGAGTCTGCGCGGCCTGGAGGCGTGCGATGGCAACATCGACGTCCACGCGGGCGCGCGCCGTCCTCGAGTCCGTCGACCCGCTACCTGTCGAGGCGCACGCCGCCGCACCTGCGACGACGAGGAAGAGGGCCAGCGACCGAGCGATCTTCAAGGCGCCGGATCTCACCTCACCTCCAGCACACGAAAGGCCCGGCGGGACATGCCGGGCCCTTCGGTGGGTACACGGATCGGAAGTCGCCCGTCAGTCGCCGGTCTCGTCCTTCTCCTCCTCGTCCTCTGATCCCTCGTCGTCCTCACCTTCGGCAATCACCTCTGTCGGTGCCTCGTCTTCCGCCGCGGCATCATCGGCGTCCGGGTCCGCGTCATCGGCGCTCCCACCATCAGCGTCAGCTTCCGCGTCATCGGCGCTCTCACCATCAGCGTCAGCTTCCGCGTCGTCGGCGCTCTCACCATCAGCGTCATCGGCCTTCGACTCGCCCGCGATCGCAGCCGGTGCCTGGCTGGTCGTGTCGCCCGAAGCCTGATCGGCCGGGCTCTCCTTCTTACGACTCTCACCGTCCATGTCGATATCCGCCGCGTCGTACGGGACGTCGGGGGCGCCGACCACCGCCAGCACGATCCGACGATTGATCGGATCGGTTTCGAGCACCCTGAGCTCGAGCGCGTCACCCTCGGAGAACCGGTCAGCCGGCTCATCGATGTGCTCTTCGACACCCAACTGCGAGATCGGTACGAAGCCCTCGAGATCCTCACCCAGGTCCACGACGACGCCCTTTTCCAGCAGTCGCGTGATCTTCCCGGACACCTCCCGTCCGGCCCCGTACTCCTGGGCCAGTTCGTACCACGGATCTTCCTGTACCTGCTTCAGGCCGAGAGAGATCCGCTTCTGCTCGGGGTCGATGGAGAGGACGACGACGTCCACGTCCTGTCCCTTGTGGAGGACCTCCGAGGGATGCTGAACTCGTCGCGTCCAACTCATGTCCGAGATGTGAACCAGGCCATCTATGCCGGCCTCGACTTCGACGAACGCTCCGAAAGACGTCAGGTTCCGGACGACGCCGCTGATCTTCGTCCCCGGAGGATACTGCGCCGGGAGGGCAAGCCACGGATCCTCTTCGACCTGCTTCATGCCCAGAGAGATCTTCTGTGCTTCCTCATCCACCCGGAGTACGACGCACTCCACTTCCTCGTTGATCGTCACGAGCTGCGACGGGTGGCGGACGTTGCGGGTCCAGGACATCTCAGAGATGTGGACCAGCCCCTCGATCCCCTTCTCGAGTTCGATGAACCCCCCGTAATTGGTGATCGAAACGACGCGTCCGTGCACTCGGATTCCGACCGGGTACTTCTCGGCGACGTTCTTCCACGGGTAGTCCTGGAGCTGCTTGAGACCCAGCGAAATCCGCTCCCGGTCCCAATCGATGTCCAGGATCTTGACTTCGACCTTTTCACCGATATCGCACACTTCCGACGGGTGCCCGATGCGGCCCCACGACATGTCCGTGATGTGGAGGAGTCCGTCCATGCCGCCGAGATCGATGAACGCGCCGAAATCCGTGATGTTCTTGACCACGCCGGCCCGGACGTCGCCGACGGAGAGTTCCGTCTTGAGAATCTCCCGCTTCCCAGCACGCTCCTCCTCGAGGAGGACGCGTCGACTCACGACGATGTTCCTCCGTCGCTTGTTGAGTTTGAGAATCTTGAACTGGTACTCGTCGCCGATCAGGTCGTCGACGTTCGGGACGCGCCGGAGCGCAATCTGCGATCCGGGGAGGAACGCATCGACCCCCATGAGATCGACCGTCACACCCCCCTTGATCTTGCGCTTGATCATCCCCTGTACCGGCTGATCCTCATCGAATGCCGACTTGATCCTCTCCCAGACTCGGAGGAAGTCGGCCTTCTTCTTCGACAGGACGACCACGCCCTCGTCATCCTCGAGGCTCTCGAGGAAGACGTCGACCGTGTCGCCGGGCACGACCTCGTCCGGGTTACGGAACTCGTCGAGGGGTACGGCTCCCTCGGACTTGAACCCGACGTCGAGAATGACGGTGGTGTCCGTCTTGGAAATGACCTGGGCCGTTACGATCTCGCCCTCGGCAATTTCGCTGAGGGTGTCCTCGTACAGCGCGAGGAGTTCCTCGTATTCCGCTTCGTCGTATTCGGTATCGTCCCGAGGATCCGCATCGAGATCGAGATCGAGCCGGCTCGGTTCGAAGGGGGTGACCGTCACGGCCGGTGCGCTCGGCGTCTCTGGAGCCTCGTTCGGTGCGCTCGGCGTCTCTGAAGCCTCGTTCGGGGTTTCCTCGTCGGCTACCGCTTCCGTCGCCACGCCGTCTGAAAGTACCTGATTCTCGTCAACCATCTCCTCGTGATTCCTTCAATCTCGGGCGTCGACGGATCGAGCGCCCTGGGTGTGGCAAAAAAAAATCGGCCAGCCGTCGGCCGATCCCTTTTCCGGGTCGTTATCAGGAAAGAGATGGGAAGCCACGTTCCCCCACCGCCATCCGACGAACAATCCGAAAAACTAGACCTGACGCAGGTTTGCGTCAACCGCTAAACGCACGTTCCTGGCGGGTTTCGACCATATGGGGCTGCTGAAAAATCCTGGCGGGTCACGCGCGACCCGCTTCGCGAGTCCCCGCCCCCCCTCCGGACCGTCCGTCACCCGAAGGGCGCATGGGTCAGGCAGCCGACCCCGGACCGCTCATACCCCGCGCGGCGGCAAGCTCGAGGATCGCATCCACCACCTGTTCCGGAGCGAGCGACGTCGTGTCGATCTCCACTGCATCCGGGGCCCTTCTCAGGGGTGACAGTTCGCGGTTCGCGTCCGCCGCATCTCTGCGGGCGAGCCTGGCCGCCTCCTCCTCGACCTCGCCGTCGCCCGGTATCACCTCGAGGTCCAGAAGCCGACGACGGGCCCGCTCCCGGACGTCCGCGACGAGAAAGATCTTCAAATCGGCCGTGGGAAAGACGGTGGTCCCGATGTCCCGGCCGTCGCACACGAGGTCGAACTGCTCGCCCGCACCCCGCAATATCGCCAGCACGGCGGCCCTGACCGTTCCCACGCCGGCCACCGCAGACACGCCTGCCGCGACATCCTGTCCGAGCAGATCCTCGCCCGGATCTTCGCCATCGATCAGGACGCGCAACCCGACATCGCCCGGTTCCAGCTCGATATGAACCGACCGCACACGATCATCGTATTCGGCGCCGCCTGGCTCCCAACCCTCGCTGAGCGTCCGCCACGTGAACGCACGATACAACAGACCGGAATTGAGGTGGACGAACCCGAGTCCGCCGGCCACGGCTGCCGCGGTCGTACTCTTCCCCGATGCCGCCGGCCCGTCGATCGCGACGACCTTTCCGGGTCGCGCCGTCACTTCGTCCATCGCGTCACCCCCTCGAGGTCGTCCCAGAAGCGAGGATACGACACCCCCGCGCACCCGGGGTCGAGGTGCTCGATGTCAGCCGCCGGAGTCGCACCGAGGACACCGAACGCCATGGCGATGCGATGATCTCCGCCGGCGCCGAGTCGACCGACGAGGCGTGACGTGGTGCCTTCGATGGTCAGGCCATCCTCTCGCTCGTCGATGGTCACGCCGATCGCCTCGAGGTTGCGTGCCAGCCAGTCGATTCGATCGCTCTCCTTCACCCGCAACTCCTCGGCGTCTCGAATCGACGATCGTCCAACGGCCCGGACGGCGAGGACGGAAAGCAATGGAAGCTCATCGATCAGGGCCGGGATCCGCGCGCCACCGACATCGAACGCGCGAAGCCGCTCGGGTGGGTCCACGATCCACGAGCACACGGGCTCGCCGCACCGAATTTCGCCGACTTCCCGCTCGATGCTGGCCCCCATCTCCTCGAAGACCTCGAGCACTCCGGTTCGCGTCGGGTTGTCCGACACCCCGTCGATCCTGATCGGGCGGCGGAGCAGCAGTGCCGCGCCCACCATGAACGCGGCCGAGGACGGATCGCCGGGGATCTCCATCTGAAGCGGGCGCAACGCGCCGTCCCAGCCTCCGGGCTCGAACGTCACGACCGGACCCGCAGGCGTTTGCCCCGCCTCGATGGGAGCCCCCAGCGCCGCCAGAAGACGCTCCGTATGATCGCGCGAGACGCCCGGCTCCTGCACTTCCACGGCGACCCGGTCGAGGACGCCGGCGAGGAGGATCGCCGATTTCACCTGCGCGCTGGCGACCCTGGGCCGATGCCTGAGGCTCCGCAGTGATCCCGTCGCGCGAGACCGCAGGGCGAGCGGCAATCGGTCGCCGACATCGAGATAGTCGACACGGGCGCCCATTGCCTGGAGCGGGTAGACGACCCGGCGCATCGGCCGCGTCCGCAACGAAGCGTCGCCATCCAGCGTCCCCCCGATGCCGAGCCCTGCCAGAATTCCTGTCGTGAGGCGCGCGGTCGTGCCGGAGTTTCCGCAGTCCAGAGTGTGGCCGGGTTCACTGAGGCGGCCGTCCGGACACACCGTGGCGTCGAGCCCTCGCTCGGTCTGAACGGTCTCCACCGGCACGCCGAGGGCGCGCACGACGCCGATCGTACTCCTTACATCCCCGCCGTCCCCCAGCCCTCGCAGCCGTGACTCACCGTCCGCCAGGGCGGCGAATAACAGCGCCCTGTGGGAAATCGACTTGTCGCCGGGTGGTCGGACCGCGATCACCCGGCGTCTCCCCCGTTTTCGTCTCCGCGTTCGTCGGGGTATCCGATCTCGACGACGTGGCCGTCTCGGGCGATCTCCACACGAGGGAAGACCGCCTTCGCCTCTTCGAGCAGCGCGGTCGGGCGATCGGAATAGCGGGCACTCAGGTGAGTCAACACCAGTCGCCGGACCCCTGCGGACCGGGCGATCTCGGCGGCCTCGGAGGCCGTCGAGTGTCCTGTCTCACGGGCTCGGTCGGCCTCCGAGTCGTCGAACGTCGCCTCATGAACGAGGACATCCGCGCCCGTCGCGATGGCGATCGTCGCGGGGACCGGGCGCGTGTCACCCGTGTATACGATCCGTCGACCGGGACGCGGCGGGCCGACCAGATCGACCGCGGCCACGACCGTCCCATCTCCCAGCGTGACGTCCTCGCCGCGGTGCAACCGTCCGAACGCGGGACCTTCCGGAACGCCCCGGGCCCGGGCGGCGTCTACATCGAACCGGCCGGCGCGGTCATCTTCGATCAGGGCGTACCCGACCGAGCGTCGCGAATGGCGCGTCTCGAACGCTTCGATCCGGAAGTCCGCGGCCTCCAGCGCATCGCCCGGTCCGAGTTCCCGGATCGGCGCTTCAAACGCGATTCGATCGCCTCCGAGATCTCGGACGGTGGCCAACGTCCCGGAGCTACCGGGCGGTCCCCAGATCGTCAGGGGCTCCGTTCGCCCGTGGAGGCTCAGCGTGCGAAGCAGGCCGGTCAGACCCAGGTAGTGATCTGAATGAAGGTGGGTGATGAGGATGTCGGTGAGGGAGAACCCGACACCGAAACGCATCATCTGACGCTGGGTGCCCTCACCACAGTCGAGCAGGAACGATCGTCCCTCTCGCTGAACGGCGATAGACGAGACGTTTCTGGCGACGGTGGGCCGCGAGGAGGCAGTTCCGAGAAACGTGAGACGGAGGATGCGGGCACCCTTCTGGGAGGCTAAGTGATGACCAGAGCGTAACTCCGGCGAAGCTACGCCGGTACGCAGAGCCGTCAACCGCCCGCCGTGTCGATGCCTACCGGTTGACGGGTCCCGGCGACGGCCCTAAATCGGCGGGGTGTCCGAACCGCCATTCGATCCGCTCCGAACGCCGCGTCTCGCTTCCCGTCCGTCGCCCGCCGACGAGGCCGAAGAGTCGGGTCTGCTGGCTCACCTCGTGCGACTGGTCGCGCTTCGCGCTCGGGGCGTCGCGGTGGCGGCCCCCGGAGATCGCGGCCCGATGGAAGCGTTGCGCCAGGCCGTGGATGCGCTCGACCACTATCTGGATGCGGCAGAACTGGTTCGGACGTCCTTCGACGCCCTCGCTCGAAGGAAGGGGCCGGAACCGCTCTTCCAGGAAGAAGCTGCACCGACCCGTGCGCTGGCCCCGGAGGCCTGGTCGGCGCACCCGAGCCCGTCACCCCCCGCGTCGACCATCGACGATCCGGATGAGGGCGACAGGGGCCCGATGTTCCCGCGGTTCAGAGATCGATCCACCGGTCTGTACACCCGGGCGGGGTTCGATGCGGTCGCGGAGGGCGAACTGAAGCGGTGCACGCGGCACTCCCGACTCTTTTCGGTTCTCTTGATCAAGCTTTCGGGGGCTGCCGGGGTAGACCTGGCCGGCGCGGCGAAGACTGTACGCACAGGCCTGAGGGCGTCGGATCCCGTCGGCTCGGAGGGCGGCCGGCTCTTACTGATCGGCTTACCGGAGACCGCCACTGCCGACGCTCGGGCGATCGGCCGCCGCCTTGCCGATGCTCTCGAGGTCGAAGGTGCCTGGGATGCCGACGGACGCCTCGGGGTGTCGACTCCGACGACCAACGGTGCATCGGTATCGGGGCTGATCGAGTCGGCCCGAAGCCAATTGGTTTTCGCGCCAGAGCGGGTACCGACGGAGATATCGGGCAACGACAACTAGTGGGCTTTTGACGAAGTACGGCTGGTCGCGGCACGTACGCCTGTTAGGCGTCGTCGTGACTCGCGATATCGGTTGCCGACCCGACGAGGCGCACGAGATCGTCATCTTCGAGTTCGTTCAACGTGGTCGCCGACACCTCCACGCGGGGCCGGTCCGCGGTCAGGCACACAAGGCGGAGGCCGAGGATACCGGGTGCGGCGCCGTGGCCCCACACGGGCCCGGTGGCCTGGGCCAGCCAGACCTCTCCATCACCCCCGACGAATCGACGCTCCGTCGGTGTCAGGGGGACGCCCGCTGCCCATAAGGCCGCCGCCTCGTCGTCGCCCATTTCCCCCACGTCCGTCTCGGAATCGAGGCCCGCCCGCCGATCGGCGGAAGGATCGGGACCGAGGAAGTAGCCCAATCCCAGGCCCGTCGGCGAGCGCCAGACGTCAATCAGAACGTGTGGCGCGCCCCCGATCTCGACATCCCTGCGTGGCCGTTCGATCATCGTCCGGGTCCCGGGCTGGCAGTTGTGGTGGGATCAGCTCCGACTGTCCAGTACACGCCGAGCGCGGCACTCTCGGGTGAGGGCATGGCCACCGCCCGACTCTCGAGCGCGTCCTCGGCCGCCGCCTCTATCTCTTCGCTGACGACAGATTCGACCGCTCGCAGAGTTGCCCGGTTCCGCGTCTCGAGATCGCCCTCACCCTCACCACCCAGATCGGCCGAGCCCACAGCCAGGTACTCCTCGAAGAGCCCGATCGGGTCCCGCCGGCCCCAGTAGTCGAACAGCCGGGCTGGGAACGTGCGCCTCGCCTCCGCCACATCGTGCGTGGCGTGCCCGCCCATGCGAAAGGTGGTGGCCTCGATGAACACCGGGCCCTCCCCGGCCCGACAGCGAGCCGCCGCGAGCCGGGTGGCCGCATACGTGTCGAGAACGTGGTTCCCGTCGACCCCCAACATCGGCATGCCGTAGGCATCGCCCCAACCGCGAAAGTCGTGTGCCGCGTGATGCTGGTCGAGTCGTGTGCCGAGGGCCACCTGATTGTTCTGGATGATGAAGATCACGGGGAGCCTCAGCGCGGCCGCAAAATTGAACGCCTCGTGCGCTTCACCATGTTTGGTCGCGCCGTCTCCTACCCACGTCAGGGCGACGCGCGGCTCGCCACGCATCCGAAAGGCCATGGCCAGCCCGTTCATCACTGTGCTGAGAGACGCCACCATGCTGATCGGCGGGCATACCCCGCGATCGAGGTCTCCCACATGGAGATCGCGACCGCCCATCGGTGCGTCACCCGTCGCCAGGTACGAACGCAGCATGTCTGCCACGGGAATGCCCATCTCGTGACACGCACCTGCATTCCGGATCATCGGGCCCACGACGTCACCGTCCCCGCCCCGACGATTCAGCGCATGAACGGCTCCGATCGTCGCGGCCTCTTCTCCAGTACCCAACCACGCCTTCGAGATCACCCCTTGCTTCACCCACCGCGAAAGCGCGATGTCATGGAGGCGGAACCGGAGGAGTCCCCGGTAGAGCTCGAGCAGACGCGCGGGACCCAGGGCCGCGATCTCCGCGGCGCGGGCTGGATCGGCGGTCACCCGGTCGCGATAGTCCTGCACGAGGTCGGGATCCGGGGTCCAGGAGACGTACTCCGGGGGATCGTAGGCGGCGTAGCGTCGCATCTTCTGTGGCGTACCGGCTCGCGAGTAGCCGATCGAAAGATCAGCGGTGAACCCGGCTATCCTACCGACCTCCACTCTCGGTGGCGAATGCGGCATGGCTGGAAGCCTCGGGGTACATTGACCCGGTACCGGGAGGAATCGTGAAGACGTGCCAGAGCTGT
>JBGMQU010000056.1:0-4091 GCA_048060725.1 Gemmatimonadota bacterium
AATTTCGTGAAGGCCGCGATCGGGCCACTACGCGAATCCTTGCCCGCCGCGAACTCGACCAGGATCAGGGGGATAGACCACAGGAGGAGAAATACGACCCAGGCCACCAGAAACGAGCCGCCGCCGTTGGATGCCGCGATCCGCGGGAAGCGCCAGATGTTCCCCGTGCCGACCGCCATCCCGAGCATCGCCAGCATGGTTCCCGACCGCGAACTGAACGCGGGCTTCGTCATTCGGTTCCTCCATCGGGTCGTGCGGCCGCCGACCCATCGGGATCGCGCGCGAGCACTTCGTCGAGCCAGGAATCGAGCACCTGGTTGAACGCTCCGGGGCGAGAGATGTGCGAACAATGTCCCGTGCCGGGGATCGGAACGTATCGGGCATTGGGCAGGGAGTCGGCGATCTCGAGCGCCCAACTCACCGGACAATACACATCGTGGGGACCCTTCACCACGAGGGTCGGGGCGTGGACCTGCCACAACTCTTCGGTCAGGTCGTGGCCTTTCAGGAGCGCCACGCGGTCATTCGAGACCGCTGGAGGCGTCGTCCTCGAGCCCGCGTTCAGGGCGTATTCGATCAGCGACTCGCTCCCCGGCGCGTCATCGTAGATCCAGACGGCGAGCGGGCTCCAGACCAGACGCGCGACGACCCGACTCAATGCGGTCGGCAGGTAGCGCGTCGTCGCCTGCGCGAGCGGAACAAGGCTGGTCCGGTTCAACCCGACGTGCTCGTGGCTCACTTTGTAGATCGGGTTCGCCAGCACGAGTCCATGCAGCCGTTCGGGGAATCGCACCGCGAAGCGCAGGGCGATCGCGCTCCCGAGGCTCTGCCCGATCAGGACGCAACGATCGACGCCGAGCGAGTCCAGTAGCTCCCTGACGTCATCGACGAGCCGATCAAAATCATGTTCGGGACGGATATCCACACGAAGGTCGGCGCTTATCACCCGGTATCGCGCGGCGAAGTGCGGGAGCTGGTAGACGAAGGTCTCCTTGGGGCCGTCCGCTCCCGGGATCCAGACGAGGGGCTCTCCCTCACCGACGTCGAGGTACTCGATGATCTCGCCGTCAGACATCTCGAAGGTCTCGATCTCGAACGGCTCGCCGTCCGCATCGTGTATCGGAGGACGATCAAGCGCACGGTTCCGAAGGACCATCGCGCGGGCATACACCACGCCGGCCGCCCCGGCCAACGCCCCGAGAGCGAACTTCCGGCCCGGATTCACGTCAGGAGAACCAGCGTTCGACGTCGGCGATGAGCGCCGCCGGCGTCAGCGCCGATTCGCCGAGCTGCTCGGCCAACTGGACCGCGCTCTCGCGCTGGCCGGCGGACAACAACTCTCCGATAAACGCCCCCGCCGCAGGCTCACCGAACCACGCGTCCCCGAACCGCTGGTTCAGCGCCCGCCGGAGCAGGGCGACGAGCATAGACGCCCGCAGCTGCCGGGCGACCCAGAAGCCGCGCCGAACGTCTTCGATGAACGTCTGCGGATCGTGGGCGAACCCCGTGGCCTGCCCCAGCAGTTCGGAGTATCGCGGCGCCATACGACTCGGCTCGTCGGTCGCCGCCAACTCCATCTCGTACAGGAACTGCGCGGCCCGACGGCGGAGCCGGTACAGGTAGAGGAAGCGCGAAAGCGACACGTAACGGTCGAGCGTGACCCCGCCGAGCCCGGAGACACCCGCAGACCACTCCCGGTCGAGAGTCAGCCCCTCGAACAACAGGGCGAATGTCTCCGTGACCGACGTATCACCGAGCGCTCGATCCTCCCAGGGGAGTGACGGCGACGTGTAAGAGAAGTGGAGGGCATGCCCGATCTCGTGCAGCAGGGCGCGCGCATCCGCCTGCCCCCCGATCGGGGAAACCACGAGTATCACGTCTCCGGGCACCCGGATCGCGGCGCAGAACGATTTCGACTCCTTGAGGGGACGCCGATCGAAGTCGAACCGAACGCCGTCCTTCGGGAGAGGCAGTCCCATGGTGTCGAGACCGTCTCTGATCCGTGAGAGCAGCGGGTTGAGGGCAAACGGTTGGGCCAGCCAGCGCATTCCCATCAGGTACACGGCGTCTGATCTCGCGGCGGAACGGGCCTCGATTTGCAGCCGGCGCCCGACTTCGCTGAGGAATGCCGCCCGGTAAGGGGCCTCGGTGCCCGCGAGAATCTCGACGGCCTGGCGCTCGAGAGCCCGCAGACCCATCCCTGCCAGTCGCTCACGGGCCTCCACGTAGCCGCCCAACCCCAGTTCGTGTACGGCTTCGCGTTCGCGGTGCAGGACGTCCAGCCGGAGGGCGGAGGCCTCTTCGACCCTCCGATTGCGCGCGGCCTCCCATGCCAGGCGCTCCCCACGCTCCTCGGCGCGTGCGATCGCCGCCGGCACGCGTCGGAGCGGGAGATCACCATCCCGAAGGCTCACCGAGACGCTGGCTTCCCAGGCGCGCAGCTCGTCCTCGAGCGGCGCCAGTCCCGACTCCACGCGCTGGTCCGCGACCCAGCCGAACAGGGCCTGCAGGCGCCGGCGCCGATCGCCTTCCGCCTCGGCGAGCTCGCGCTGGATGCTCGGCAGCACATCGGGTGCGAGCAGGAACCGGTGCTCATCGAAGATGGTCGCGAAGGCTGATCGCTCGCGAAGACCCGAACGGGTCTGGTACCGCTCGAACGCGATCGCGCTCTTCAGGCGCTCGGCCCTCTCGCGGATTTCGGCGACGTCGAGCGGCACGCGCCTAGGCCCTGTTGATGGCGTCCGCCAGGAAGCCCGCCATCCCCTCGATGGGCACGCGTTCCTGCTGGAGCGTGTCGCGGTCGCGAACCGTTACGGTGCCATCTTCGAGCGTGTCGCCGTCGATCGTCAGGCAGTACGGCGTGCCCGCCTCGTCCTGTCGCCGATACCGTTTCCCGATAGACCCCGCGACGTCGTACAGGACGTTGAACTGACCCCTGAGATCCGCCGCGAGCTTCTCGGCGATTTCGGGCATCCCGTCCTTCTTCACGAGCGGAAACACGGCGGCCTGGATGGGAGCCAGCTTCGGCGAGAGGCGGAGCACGACGCGGGTATCATTCTCCAGCTCCTCTTCATCGTACGCGTCGGCCAGCACGACCAGCAGGGTCCGGCTGAGCCCCGCGGACGTCTCGACGACGTGTGGCACGTACCGCTCGTTGGCGGCCTGATCGAAGTACTCGAGCTTCTTCCCCGAGTGTTCCTGGTGATTCCGCAGATCGTAGTCGGCGCGGTTGTGGATTCCCTCGAATTCTTGCCACCCGAACGGAAAGCGGTACTCGATGTCGAACGCACGCGTGCAGTAGTGGGCCAGCTCATCGGGCCCGTGCTCATGGAAGCGCAGACGATCCTCACGGATGCCAAGCGATTTCGCCCACTCCATCCGACGCTCCATCCAGGCGTCGAAATGTTCGTCCTCCGTGCCGGGCTTCACGAAGAACTGCATCTCCATCTGCTCGAACTCGCGGGTTCGGAAGATGAAGTTTCCGGGCGTGATCTCGTTCCGGAACGCCTTCCCCACCTGGGCGATCCCGAAGGGAATCTTCTGACGGGCGCTGTCCTGGACGTTCTTGAAGTTGACGAAGATCCCCTGCGCTGTTTCCGGCCGCAGATAGACCGTCGCCGCCTCGTCCTGCACGACGCCCATGAACGTCCGAAACATCAGGTCGAACTGGCGCGGCTCCGTCCAGTTGCCGCGCGTCCCGCATGATGGGCACTGCTGTTCGTCGGGCCGGCCGGCCTCGATATCGGCCAGTTCATCCGCCCGAAACCGCCGGTGGCAGTTCGTACACTCGACCAGCGGGTCGGAGAACGCCCCGACGTGACCGCTCGCGACCCAGACCTCGGGGTTCATGAGAATCCCGGCGTCGAGCCCGACGATGTTCGCGTGGCGGTACACCATCTCCCGCCACCAGAGTTCCTGGATCTTGTTCTTGAGCTCGATTCCGAGCGGCCCGTAGTCGTACACCGAACCCACGCCGCCGTAAATTTCTGAGGACTGGAAGATGAACCCGCGCCGTTTGCACAACGACACGAGCTTGTTCATCAGATCGGGCGGGTGGCCGGAATCGGTCTCGGACATAGTCGGGGTGCGCA
>JBGMQU010000056.1:4191-20342 GCA_048060725.1 Gemmatimonadota bacterium
GTCAGTTCCCCAGAGCGAACTTCACCCGCGCGTAGTAGAACCCGCCGTTCATTCCGAACTGGGTGACACGACGGCTGTAGGGGAAGTTCCCGTTGCTGATGTTGGCAGCCTTTTGATGCTTGTCCGGGAACGTGTTCAAGATGTTGTTCGCGCCGACTTGCACGGTCACGCCACGCCATAGCTCGTAGCCGATGTCCGCGTCGAACAGAACCTTGGCACCGAAGTCCTCATCGTTGTCCGGGTTCGTCGGCCGATACAGAATGCCGCCGAAGTAGTTGCCCCGTATGCCGGTGTTGATCTTTCCGCGTGCCCAGCGGGCCGAGACCGTCCCGGCTTGCCGCGGAAGCGCGGTCTCGAGCCGATTACGCTCTTCCCGATTGAACAGGGTGCTGGCGATCGCGTCCGTGTTTCCCTGCGTGAATCGATCGGCAATCGACTGGGCCACGTTGATCGACGTGACCTCGGTGCTGGTGAAGTTCGCCGACCCGGTGAGGTTCAGAGTGCCGGCCTGGAACTCGGTCAGATAGTTGACGACCACGTCGAGGCCGAACGTTTCGGTGTCGACCGCGTTCGCGAAGAACTGCGCCTGTGACACACCCAGCGAAGAGAACGGTGCGAGGATGTCCGCGACGTCATCGCCAATGTCCGGGTTGCTGGTGGAGAACCGGCTCGAAAGCACGACCCGGTCCTGGATGCCGATGTAGTAGGCATCGCTGGTGATAGAGAGGCGATTCAACGGCCGCCAGGTCAGGCCGCCCGAGAAGTTGATCGACGTCTCCTCTTTCAGATCCGGCACGCCGAAGGCCCGGGTGACCGGATCCTTGTTGTTCCCGGTGAGGACCCGCGCCGGCACGAGCTCGCCCGTCACGGGATCGATCACGAACTGTGTACTCACGTTGTTGAACCACAACTGGTTCAGCGAGGGCGCCCGGAAGCCGGTGCTCGCGGCTCCACGTAGCGCGACCGTCTCCGTCAACTCGAATCGGGCTGCCACCTTGCCGTTGAACGTCCCGCCGAAGTCGCTGTAGTTCTCGTAGCGCCCGGCCACGTCGAGCTGGAAGCGGTCGGAGAACTGCGTCTCGAGCCCCGCGTAGACCGCGACGTTGTTGCGACTGCGGTTCACCTCGTTCGAGGGCTGGAACCCGGGGAACACCTGCGACCCGGCAGCCTTCGGTGACCCGGTCGACGTCGTGTCGAAGTCCACCCCTGGAATCGGCCCACCGTTCCCGAGACTGTAAGACTCGAACTGCCCCGCCCCGATCCGGTAGTTCTCGACGCGGAAGTCACCTCCGAGCACCAGTGAAAGCGACTTGACCGCCCCATTCGTGTTGATCAACCGGACCGCATCGAAGTTCCCGGTCGTCTGGCGGTACGAGAGGTTGCCGGCGTCGAACGAGGTCGGGCTGGCGGCGCCCAGCGACGCGTTGTTGGTGTTCTCGATGTTGAACTGGAACGAGTTTCGACCGTGCGACACGCTGAAGTCGAGGTCCCACGCGCCCTTCCTTCCGCGCAGCCCCGTGGTAATGGCCTGATCGCCGACCTGTGTCTGGATCTGCGGGAGGAAGCCGTTCGGGTAGAGCTCGTAAACGACCCGTGCCTCCTGAATCGGCCGCCGGTAGAACCCGGTCGCGATGCCGTTGCGGTGCGTGATTCCACCGAACGTATAGATCTCGGCATCGTCGGAGACCTTGAACGCACCGTTGAAGAAGGCGCTTCCAATAATCGCCTCGCCCTGCCCCGTCTTCATGCTCAGCTCTTTGCGGGTCAGCCCGCGTGCGGCGATCTCCGCGTCATCGGCGGCCCGATCGGTGAAAAAGAGCGCACCCTGGTAGGGGTCGGAACGATCCGTCCGGCCGCGATTCAGGTACTCGCCGGTGACGTTGAAGTAGCCCGATTCACCAATCGCGAACCCGAAATTGGCGTCGGCCTTCACCTGATCTCCGTCGCCTTCGCCCGTAACGCCCGACTGGATGCTCCCCGTCAGCCCCTCCGTCTGCGTCTTGAGCACGATGTTGATGACACCCGCGATCGCATCGGAACCGTACTGAGCTGCGGCGCCGTCTCGAAGCACTTCGATCCGCTCGATCGCGGCCACCGGGATGGCATTCAAGTCGGTGCCTACGGTGCCCCGGCCGAACGTGCCGTTCACGTTGGTCAGCGCACTGTTGTGACGTCGCTTCCCGTTGATCAGGACGAGAACCTGGTCAGGGCCGAGACCGCGGAGGCTGGCCGGGTCGACGTGATCCGTGCCGTCCGAGATCGTCTGTTTCGACGCGTTGAAGGACGGGATGATGTCGCGAATCACCTGGGCCAGTTCGGTCTGCGGTGACTGCTGAAGCTCGACCGAAGTGATCACATCGACCGGGACCGTGGTTTCGAGTGCGGACCTCTGCGTTCGCGTGCCGGTCACGACGATCTCGTCGACGACGAGACCTCCGACATCGAGCGCGAAGTCGATCGTCAGCGTCTCGCCCTCCTCGAGGGTGACCGTCTGCTCGTTGGCATTGTACCCGAGATATCGCGACTGGATCGTGTACGTCCCGGCGGGCAGCCGCAGGGTATACCGGCCCTCGGCGTTCGCGAGGACACCACGCGCAGTTCCGACTACGAAGACCTGGGCCCCGTCGAGTGGTTGGAGGCTCGCCGCGTCGGTTACGCGGCCCGTAATCACACCCTCCTGAGCAATGACAGGCGCGACCACCAGAAGAGCGAGAGTGAAGGACCACACGACTCCAAGACTGAAGCGTCGTATCTGCTTCATGTCATCCTCCTTTCGATACCCTTGAGTGCTCTTGAACCTTGGTTAGAAGGCTGCTGAAGAAGTACGACGGGTCGCACCGCGGCGCCACATCCCCGGACCGCTTCATGCTTCGCGCATCGTCAGCTCCCGGCGCTTCCTGCGAGACGCGCGATGGCATCGATGGCGACGCACCGATCCGGGTAGGCGAATACCGGGTTCAACTCGACCTCCGCGAGCATCGGATCGTCCAGCAGACATCGCCCGACTGCGAGGGCAGTCGACACGAGGCCGTCGAGGTCGACTCCCGGCGATCCGCGGTGCCCGAACAGGACGGGTGAACGACCCAACTCGGACCACATCTCCACCACTTCGTCGGCCGACACCGGCAGGACCCGAATCGAGATGTCGGGCGCCAACTCGACGTCCACGCCCCCGAACCCGACGGTGAGGATCGGGCCGAAGGCCGCGTCGCGTCGCCCGCCGATGAGCAGCTCCGCCACGGGCGACGGCAACATCCGGGTGAGCAGGGCCCCCTCCACGGGATCACTCTCCGCCGAGGCACGACGACCCCCAGGGTGGACTGGGCTCCCGAGGTAGGCCCGAGCGGCCGCCGTGCACTCGCGGTACGCCCTTTCGACGGCCTCGAGATCCTCGCATCCCAGTCGAACCGCACCAGCCTCCGTCTTGTGCTGAAGTGCCTTCGAGACCGCCTTGACGGCCCAGGGTCCGGGCAGCGCCCGCGTAGCCTGCTCGACGTCGCCCTCCGACCGGCAAAAGACGCCGTCGACGACGGTCACGCCGTTCCGCGCCACGAGTTCGCGCGTTTCCACTTCACTCAGCCAGTCGACGGAGACCGCCCCGGCGCCGGACTCCTCGAGAGCACCCGGCTCGGCCGGAACGCTGGAGGCCGGGCGGGCGTCGGAAACCGGTGGGTCGCCGTCGCCCTGGCGCGCGCTGCCCGGCGAGGGAGTCGACGCCCGAACGCGGCGGCAGAGTGCGGCGCAACAGGTGGCGGCCAGCTCGAGCGACCCGTAGACGGGAACTCCGGCCTCGAGCAGCCGCCGGAGGGGTGCGGGGGCACGTCGTTCGTACAGCGAGTGGACGACCAGCGGGATCCCGGCCCGGGCGACGGCCTCGGCAAGGCCGTTCGCCGCAGCGCGCTCCTCCGACTCCAGGCTCTCGGCGAACCGGATCGCGTAACCGCCGAAGAGCCCGCTCAGCAAGATGCCGGCGCAGGCGGGGTCGGCCGAGGCGATCTCGACGGCCCGGACAAGAACCGACGGCGCGGAGTCCGGGGCGCCCGCGGCGTCGACGGGGTTTCGGACGCTCGCCGCCGGCCCCAACAAGGCGCGGAGCTGCGCCTGTGTCTCGGCCGCGAGCCGCGCCAGCGGGACTCCGAGGCGGACGAAACGATCGGCCGCGATCGTCGCGTGACCGCCGCCGTCGGAAAGCACGACGAAGCCTGCTCCCGCGGAGCCGAGCCGAGCCGGCACGGGCTGGAGTGCGAGCGTTTCGCCCACGGCGTACAGCTCGTCGGAGCCGTCCACCTCGATCATCCCGCTTTGCCGCGCCGCGGCACGGAACACTCGATACGACCCGGCCACACTGCCGGTATGCGAACGCGCCGACCGCGTGCCCGCGTCGGATCGTCCTCCCTTGAGGACCACGACCGGTTTGACCTTCGAAACACACTTTACCACGCGGTAAAGGTCGCTTCCGTGCTGGACGCCTTCCATGTACATGACGATGGCGCGAGTGGGCTCGTGGCCGGCCAGGTACTCGAGAATCTCGTGGAACCCGACGTCCGTCTCGTTGCCGGGACCGACGTAGATCGACACGCCGAGCGGTCGCGCGGCCGCCGACGTCATGAGGTCGAGCGCGACGTTGCCCGACTGGGACACGATCGCGAGCCCGCCGGCGGCCAGAGGCTCGCCGCCCACCATGTGGAGACCAATGTGCGTGTTCAGAAGGCCCGAAGTGTTCGGGCCCACCACCCGGATCCCGGTCTCGCGGGCCGCGGCCAGCAGACGCGCCTCCAGCAGGGCTCCGTCGGGACCCGATTCCCGGAAGCCGACCGCCGGCACGATCGCGCCACCCACGCCGGCCGTTCCGCACCCGGCCACTACGTCGGGCACGGCCGCGGCCGGGGTGGCGACGTACACCAGATCGGGGGGCACGTCGATCTCCGCGATCGAGCGGGCGACAGGGAGCCCGCGGATCTCCCCGCCCTTCGGATTCACCGGGTGGATCGGCCCGGAGAAACCGGAGCGCTGGAGCGCGGCAACGACCTGGTGACCTCGTTTTTGCGGGTCGCTCGATGCGCCGACGACCCCCACGGATTTCGGCTCGAAGATGAGACGGAGCGGGTGATCGCTCACGAATGGACTACTTCCCGCGATACACGGGGTCGCGCCCCTCGGCGAACGCCCGCACCCCTTCGCGCCAGTCTTCGGTCGCCATGCACTCGTCGAGCGCATCCGCCTCCGCCTCGAGCGTTCCGTCTGGACCGAGCAGTCCGGCGCGGTCGAGCACCTGCTTCGCCAGGCGCATCGACACCGGCGCGTTGCGCGCGAGCTTCGCCGCAAGGTCCAGCGCCACCGGCATGACCTCGGCGGCGGGCGCCAGGCGATTGGCGAGACCCATCTCGTGAGCCTCGCGACCAGAGAAGAACTCGCCAAGGAGAATCAGCTCGGCCGCCTTCGCATACCCCACGCGACGCCTCAACGTGAACGCCGTCCCGCCTCCGATGAACGTGCCCAGCGTCGCCTCGGGCAGGCGGAGTTTCGCTTCCTCGGCCACGACGACGAAATCGCACGAGAGGGCGAGCTCGATCCCTGCGCCGATCGCGTGGCCGTTGACCGCGGCGATCACCGGTTGCGGCAGGGTCTGGATGGCCCGGTACACCCGCTGCCCGGTCTCGATGTATTCGCGGCGCTCCTCGGGAGTTTGCGCGTGTTCACGGTGCGCCTTGAGGTCGGCGCCGGAGCAGAACCCCCGCCCCTCACCGGTGATGATGACGACGCGGATGTCGGGGTCTGCCGCCGTCTCGGCGAGACCGGCCTCCAGCGCCTGATAGAGGGGCAGACTCACGGCGTTCAGCCGTTCCGGGCGATTGAGACGGAAGATCCGCACGGGACCCTCCGTCTCGATCAGGACGGGGCGCTCGATCGGTCTCCTCCTCGAATCCTCGAGTCCGCCGGCCGCTAAGCCCGCCGGCCTAACGGCCGCCCGCGTCGTCCACGTCGTCCACGTCGTCCGTCGTTGTGACCGCCTCTCGAGGCTTGGCATTCTTCACGTACAGATCCAGCCAGCGATCCATCTCCCACATCATGTGAAGGACGGACTCGCGGGCCGCGTAGCCGTGGCTCTCGGCCGGAAGCATCACGAGCCGCGCCGTCGCGCCGAGGCCCTTGAGCGCGTTGTAGAACCGCTTCGATTGGAGCGGGAACGTCCCCGAGTTGTTGTCCGCCTCGCCATGAATGAGCAGGATCGGCTCGTTCACCTTGTCGGCATGCATGAAGGGGGACATGTAGAAATACAGATCCGGAGCCTCCCAGAAGAGCCGTTCCTCGCGCTGGAAACCGAACGGCGTAAGCGTCCGGTTGTAGGCGCCGCTGCGCGCGATTCCCGCCCGGAACAGATCGGAGTGCGCCAGCAGGTTTCCGGTCATGAAGGCTCCGTACGAATGGCCGCCCACACCGACACGATCCGGGTCGACGACACCCCGCCGCACGCCCTCGTCGATCACCGCCTGGGCGTTCGCGATGAGCTGCTCACGGAACGTGTCGTTGGGCTCCTCATCCCCCTCGCCGATGATCGGCATCGACGCGTTGTCGAGCACGGCGTAGCCGCGGACGACCCACGGGACCGCACCCGAGTACGAGATTCGGGTGAACTGATAGGGTGAGTCACGTCGCTGGCCCGCGGCATCGGCGCTCTTGAACTCGGTCGGATAGGCCCACACGAAGGTCGGGAGCGGACCGTCTCGATCTTTGTCGTAGTCGGCGGGCAGGTAGAGCGTCGCCGAGAGCGGCACGCCGTCGGCACGCTCGTACTGGATGGCCTCCTTCTGCACGCCCGCGAACTGAGGATAGGGGTGCGGGAACTCCGTGATCGCCTCGACGGATCCGGATGCGAGATCGCGCACGAAATAGTTCGGCGGCTCTGACGTCGATTCGCGGGACGTGATCAACCGTCCGTCATCGAGCAGCCCGATGAACCGCTCGTAGTATGGCGCCTCTGATCTGAACAGCTCGTCCGTGGCCCCGGTGGAGAGGTTCATTTTCCGCAGAAACGGACGATTTCCCTCCGGCGACGCACCGGTGCCCCTCAGATAGATCGAGCGGCCGCCGTCGGCGGTTTCCAGCACCGTGGTTCCGCGGTCGGACAGCCGCGAGATCGGGAATCCCGGATCGTTGTAGCGATCCTCCATCGAAACATCGAACAGAAGCTCGAGTTCGCCGGGAGAATCCGGCGCAAAGCGATACGTCCGTCGCTGGCGCGTCGAGAACCACGACTCGTTGATAAGGGCGAACCCGTCCTCCGCCCACTGGATCCCCGAGTAGCGCAGTGCCAGAGCGGCGATCGCCGTCGGCTCACCGGTGAACGGCGCGTCCAGCATCATCACTTCGTCGCGGATATCGGCCTCGGCACGCGAGTCTCCGCCGTCCCGGGCCTCGGCCCAGTACAACGTGGCGTCCGCGTCGGGCCGCCACGCAATCGACCGCACACCCGTGGGCACGGAACCAAACCCCGTGGGAACGTTGTCCTGGAGCGGCAGATCCGCGATCACCTTGACCTGGCTGCCGCCACCATCCCACACCACGATCAGCGCCGGGAAGCGGCGCGCCGGGACGAGATACGAGAACGGTCTCTTCGTGGTCTGCACGAGGATGTAGTCGTGATCCGGAGACGGACTGGCGCTCCGAATGATCCCCGGCTCACCGACCATCGTGACCGCTCCATCGAGCGACACGATGGCCAGTTGCGACGTCGCGAAGTGCTCGAACAGATCCGCGTCGTGCTGGTTGGTGAGCAGATCCTGGTACGTCCGCGCAGGAGCGGCTTTGCCGGTGTTCTCCTGGACGATCGGAGCCGTCGGGACCATGGGTTCGGGCGGCGCCGCCCCGCGGCCGGCCGGGATCAGGTTTGCGAGGAGCGCGTCGTTCCCCAGCCAGCGGATGGCCGTTCCATAGGCGTTGTTGATTTCTACGTCCCCGATTCGGCGGGCGGTAGCTGAAGCGACGTCCGCGACCCACAACTCGATGTGATCGGCGGCGTCATGCGTGAACGCGACATGACGACCGTCGGTGGACCATCGCGTGTTTCGGATCGCCGGCTCGGCCGGCAGACCGGTCACGGGACGCTCGGCCCCATCCAGAGCACGGAACGCGAGCCCGAGCGACGGACGGGTCCGGCTCGGACCGTTTGTCCGCGGGTTGATCCGGAGTCCGGCGATGCGGAGTTCCGGCGCCGCGACCTGTCCGATCGAGGGCAGACTCGCCCGCTCGATGATAAGCATCATGCTCTTATCGGCGTTGAAGCTCACGCCCGGGGTGACCGGCGCCTCGACGAGCGCGGCCAGCTCGGGGACAGGCATCTGGTAGCTGTCCGCGCCTTCCTGCGCCGAGAGCGTCGAAAAAGACAAACCTGTGACGACGAGGGAAGCGACAAAGAAACGAACGCCACTGCGGGACAACCCAAACATGGAACGACTCCCGGACGGGGTCTGACTGCGGCACACACGTGAATAGTCCAGAGCGTCGCAGGTCGGCGCAAGACAGAGCACCGGCTCTCTGCAACCGTCCTTGACCCGGGCAGCCCGGCGGCCGGAGGTTCGGCGGATGAAGAACCTCGAACCCATCGTCGCAGAGTCGCGCCCCCCGGTCGACGCGACCGACGCCGAGCGCCTGGGCGCCGAGCGTTGGGGCTTCCGCGGGTCGGCGCGGGAATTGCCGAGCGAGCGTGATCGCGTCTTCCTCCTCGAGAACGCGGGCGGCGAGCGCGTGATCCTCAAGGTCGCGAACGCGCTCGAGTCCGGTGCGTCGATCGAATTCCAGAACGCGATGCTCCTCCACCTGAACGCCACCGTCCCCGAGCATCGATTCCCGAACCCCCTCCCGACGGGCGACGGATCGTACGTGGCCCAGATCGACGTGGGCGGGACGGCGTTCTCCGCCCGGTTGCTGACGTTCGTTTCCGGGATGTCTCTCAATGAGACCTGCCCGCAAACCCCGGAACTCGAAATCGAGCTGGGGCGTCTGGTTGCCGTTGTGGACCGCGCGCTCGACGCCCGGGACGATGGCCAGGCCCACAACGGCCCCACCGACCCGCCCGGCTTACTCGACTCGGCGGAGCGAGAGATCGTCTGGGATCCCCGAGGCGCCGCCGCCGTGGTCGGCGCACACCTCGACGCGATCGGCGACCCGCGGCGCCGCGCTCTTCTCAAGGACATCCTCGACCGCGTCGAGGCCGTCGTTACGCCGGTAGCGGCAGCGCTCCCGCTGGGGTTGATCCACAACGATGGGCACGGCGACAACGTCCGCGTGGATCCGGGCTCGGCCGACTCCCCGGCCAGGGTCGTCGGCCTGGTCGATTTCGGCGACGCACTACATACCTGGTCGATCGGTGGTCTGGCCACGGCATGCGCGTACGCCGGGTTCGGCCGGCCAGATCCGGTCGCGACGTTCGCGAACGTGATCCGGGGCTACGCCGCGGTTCGAGCGCCCACCGAGGTCGAAGCCGATGTCCTGTATGAGCTGACGCGGCTCCGGCTCGCCCTCAGCGTCACGATCTCGGCCGTCCGGACGGGGCACGAGCCCGACAATCCGTATCTGTCGACCAGCGAGGACGCGGCGTGGGCGCTCATAGAGGCGCTCGCCGGCGGGTCGGCGGAACTCGCCCGCTATCGGCTCCGACACGCCGCCGGTCTCGAACCCGTTCCCGACACCGGCCGACTGGCGGCGGCGCTCGAGCGGGCCGCACCGGACGCCGCGCCCGTTCTTTCCCCCGATCCTCGCACGGCGCCGACCCTCACGATCGACCTCAGCATCGAGACCGGCGACGACGGCGGGACGTTCGACCCGACCGACAGCACACGGTTCAACCGGCTCGTGTTCGATCGGATGCGTGACGCCGGCGCCAAGGTGGGGATCGGCCGCTACGACGAAGTGCGGTGGTGGTACACGACCGACGAGTTCATCGCGCCGGGCAACGAAGTCGACGAATGGCGCAGCGTTCACATCGGAATCGACCTGTTCGCCCCGCCGGACACTCCCGTATCGACACCGCTGGCCGGACGTGTCGTCAGCGTACGCGACAACGACGACCGTCTCGACTACGGGCCCACGGTAATCGTCGAGCACGAACTGGCCGGCGACGACTCGGCAGCCGGAGACGACGGCCGGGCAGCCGACGGCGACGAGCCCGTCCGGAGGCCGTTCCGGTTCTGGACGCTGTACGGCCACCTGTCGCCGCGCACCCTCGAGGCGATCTCGCCGGGACAGGCCGTGGAGGCCGGCCACGTGATCGGCTGGCTGGGCGCCCCACCCCGAAACGGCGATTGGGCGCCCCACCTGCACTTCCAGATCATGAGCGATCTGCTGGACTACGAGGGGACGTTCCCGGGAGTCGCCGCTCCGAGCCAGCGCGCCGTTTGGCTCGCGGTGAGCCCCGACCCGAACCTTCTGCTCGACATCCCCGGAGAGACGGCCGCGCCACGGCCGCGCCCGATCGCCAGCCTGGTCGCCGAGCGGGACGAACGCCTCGGTCCCTCGCTCAGCCTGTCGTATCGAAGGCCCCTCCACATCGTCCGGGGCCGCGGCAGCCGGTTGTACGATGTCGACGGGCAGCAGTTCCTCGACTGCGTGAACAACGTCGCCCACGTCGGCCACGCCCACCCGCGACTCACCGAAGTGGCCCGACGAAGCATGGGGACGCTAAATACCAACACGCGGTACCTGCACGAGACGATCCTCGAGTACGTCGGCGCCCTGACCGATCGGTTTCCGGACCCTCTGTCCGTGTGCTTTCTCGTCTGCTCGGGCACCGAGGCGAACGAACTCGCGCTGCGGATGGCACGCACGCACACGAAGAAGACCGGGGCTGTGGTCGTCGACGGGGCCTACCACGGCAATTCCAGCTCGGTGATCAACCTGAGCCCCTACAAGTTCGACGGCCCGGGCGGCAAAGGCGTCCGACCCTGGGTCCGCGTCGTGCCCATGCCAGACGCGTATCGCGGCGTGTATCGGGCGGAGAGCGCCGGGTCCGATCGAGCGGAGGGTGGCGGGTGCGACGACGGGCAGGCACTCGGTCGACGCTACGCCGCGCACATCCGCGAGGCGCTCGGTTCTCTGAACGGGGACGACGGCATGTACGGCAGCGGGAAGCCTCTCGGGGCGGCCGCGTTCTTCTGCGAGTCGCTCCAGAGCTGCGGCGGGCAGGTCCCCCTGCCCCCGGGCTACCTCGAGGCGGCCGTCGAGGCCGTGCGAGCCGCCGGCGCCGTGTACGTAGCCGACGAGGTGCAGGTAGGGTTTGGCCGCGTCGGATCGCACTTCTGGGGGTTTGAAGAGCACGGGGTCGTCCCCGACATCGTCACGCTCGGCAAGCCGATGGGGAACGGCCACCCTCTCGCAGCCGTCGTGACCACGCCGGAGATCGCCGCCTCGTTCGCGAATGGCATGGAGTACTTCAACACGTTTGGCGGGAACCCCGTGTCGTGCGCGATCGGGCTCGAGGTGCTGCGGATCATCGACGACGAGCATCTCCAGGCGAACGCCGCCCGCGTGGGGGCGCATCTCGCATCGGGGCTCCGGGACATCATGGGCCGACACGATGTCGTCGGTGATGTGCGCGGCCGCGGGCTCTTCCTCGGCGTCGAGTTCGTAACCGACCGCGAATCACGGAAACCAGCCGCGGCCCACGCCGCGAAGACGGTCGAGCGGATGCGCGACCGTGGCGTCCTGCTCCGCACCGATGGACCCGACCACAACGTCATCAAGATCAAGCCGCCGCTCGTCTTTTCGAGCTCCGATGCCGATATGATCGTCGAAGGCCTCGACGCCGTCCTTTCGGAGACCTGGGCCGCTCCCCGCCGGGCGTAGGGCCGACGAAACATCCAACACGATCACCTCGTCAGAGTAGGATGCGTAGCCGTGCTGCGCATTTTGGGTCGACGGATGGGTATACGGGTCGGAGTCACACTGGAAACGCGGAGGCTACTACGAATGCTAGCGAATAAACGTCTGCTCCGGCCCGCCGGCCTCATCGCCCTGTTGGCTGCCGTAAGTCTTGCCGCTTCAGGTTGTTGGGTCCTGTGGGAGGACGATGGTCCGGCGGAAGTCACGCGCGATTTCTGGAGCGCCGCGCGGGACGGGAACGAGGAGATGGTCGAGGCGCTGTCGGTCAATCGCCCCGGCAATTTCACTCTCGATTCCGACGGCGGCGAGGTCCGGTCGATCTCGATCGGCGACACCGACATCGATGGCGATGAGGCCGAGGTCGAGACCGTCCTCGAGGGAATCGACAACGGCAACGAGTTGACCATCGAGTTCGAGACCGCGCTCGTGAAGCGGGATGGAGAGTGGTTCGTCGAGATGGGGGAGACGACGGGTCGACTCATGGGCGCGGTGATGGCCGCCCTGGGCAATCGGATGGGAGAAGCAGTCAGCGAGGCGATGGGGGAAATGGCGGACGGGCTCGCGGAGAGTATGGAAGAGCTTGGCGAAGCCCTCCAGGAGTCGGCCAAGGAGATGAGGGAAAGCGGCGACAACAGGTAGTCAGCTCAGGGTCTCGTCAGCCGCCACATAGTGAGCCGCTGCACGTCGAGTTCGTCGAGGGTCACTGCCATGAGGTAGTCGGCGCCGATATCGAGCGGCAGGGTGCCCTCTGGCAGGGTCAGGCGCCCGGTCAAGCGGCCGTCGGGGCCCACGATCGTATAGGTCCGGGTCGTCTCGCCCGGCAAGACGTATTCTCCGATCCACAGGTTGTCGAGCGCGTCGACGATGAAGGTCTGGTAGGGAGGAAGCCGGTCGGGCGACGGCATCTCGCGGAACTGACTCCGAATCGACTGTGCATCCGCTTCATCTTCCGCATCCTCGAGGCGCTCCGCGAGATAGGCATCCCGAAGGCTCTCGGTCACCGGTGGCCGCCTGCGATCGAAACGGACGATGCTCTTCAGAGTGGCGTCGAGTGTATACGCGCGAACTTCCCACGAATCGCCGTTTCCCAACCACAGCCGATCGGGAGCAGACGCGGCGACGGTGACGCGGCCAAACGGTAGCCTCGAGATGCTGAACCCGCCATCCAACAACCGCCCGAACAACTCCGCGGCGGGCACCTCGCCCAGGTCGCCTCGCACCGAGCCGTCAGGCGACAGGATCACGTACCGGGAGTTGGCTCGCTGCGCCCCGGCCTGGAAGTCCGACTCGCTGGAGAAGAACATCCCGCCGCCCATCGCCAGGCCGCCGTCGGCCGTGACCCCGATGGCCAACGGATAACCGCCACCCTCGGTGCCGACGGTGTAGGAACGCACGAACCCATCATCCGGGTTGAGGATGGAGACCCGACGGAGTTGGCTGTCGTAGACGATCAGGCTGTCGGCGCCGAACACGCCCACCAGCCGGGGCTGCATGAATTCGCCGGGGCCCTCCCCTTTCGCGCCGAACGTCTGGACGAGTTCACCGGTCGCTGCGTAGACGCGAAGTTCCGCCGACCCGCCGTCGACCACGGCGAGTCGACCGTCCTCCAGACGACGAGCGCCGGCAATGCTGAAGAACTGCTCTCCCTCCGCCGCGTCGAGCCCGCCGACGGTGAGCGTCGGGGTCGGGTCGACGGCCCAGCCCGTCCGCGCGCTGGCGGTATCGATCGTGTTCTCGACGATCGTGATCCCCGCACTGTCGCGTACGCTGCCAGCGCTCGACGGCGTGGGCTCGGCGTCACCACACGCTGCCAACGCCATCGCGGATACGGTGATCCAGCGCATGATGATCGCGACGTCGACCCTCGAGGCGCTCGGAGATATCGAAACGGCCGGCCGGTCGAACACCCGATCGTTCACCTGTGACCTCCCTGAACCACCGGGTTTCGCAGGATCCCCACGCCTTCCACCTCGATCTCCACCACGTCGCCGTCGGCCATGGCCCGGGTCGATCCCGGCGTGCCGGTGAAGATCAGATCGCCCGGCTCGAGCGTGACGTAGTGGCTGATGTAGCTCACGATGTGGTCGATATCGAAGATCAGATCGGCTGAGCTTTCCGACTGCCGCACCTCGCCGTTCAGACGGGTCTCGACGTGCAGGTCGTTGTAGTCGAGTCCGGTGACGACCATGGGCCCGATCGGCCCGAACGTGTCCGACGCCTTGGCCCGGAACCACTGGAGATCGTTGCGCTGCCAGTCGCGTTCGCTGACGTCGTTTCCGGCCGTCACACCGAAGATGTAGTCCGACGCCGCTTCCGGGGTCACGGCGGTCGCGCGCTTCCCGATCACGACGACGAGTTCTCCCTCGTAGTGGACGTTCTCCGCGTCGGGCGGCATCACGATGTCCGCGCCCGGCCCGACGATCGACGTGGGCATCTTGGCGAACAGGCCCGGATACTCGGCCGGTTCGGCGTTGCCGATGTGGCTTCGGTAGTTGAGTCCGACGGCGATAACTTTCCCCGGAACCACAGGGGCGAGGAGCGTCGCATCGGACATGGCGAGGGATGTCCCCGTGCGGGTCGCTCCATCGATGGGGTTTCCCGACAGCTGGTGGATCCGGTCGCCGTCGACCAGTCCGTAGCTGGCGGCTCCGCCCGTTTCGTAGCGCACGTATCGGTTCACCTGACCTGCCGCCGCATGAGGGATCGAACTGGCGGCGATGGCGAACCAGGTGGCCGCGAGGACCGCTCGCCTGGCTGACTTCATGGAGGAACTCCTTCCCGGGCGTCGTCACCCGTGCGTCATCGTGGGTTCTGGAAGATCGATCCGACGGTCGAGCCTGAAAAGACCGGTCCCGTTGTGTGGCCCGGTCCCGTCGACCCAATTTGCGGAGCCACCCGAGCCCCTGGAGATCCAGATGCCCTCATCCGACCGGCGCAGCTTTCTCAAACGAGCCGCGGCGCTGGCCGCCGCCCCGACGGTCGCGCCCGCGCTGGCCCCGGGGTGGCTCACGGCGAGCGACGTCGACGTCACGGCGGAGGGCGGTCTCCGACGCCCCCGGGGGGTCCTCCCGCTCGACGAGCTCGGCGCGCGCGCACGAACAGCCGACGCCACGGACGAGGACTTCTGGGAACTCGTGAAGCGGCAGTTCCCGCTTGCCGAGGGGCTCATCCTGATGAATGCGGCCAACCTGTGCCCCTCGCCCTTTCCCGTTCAGGACACGGTCTTTCGACTGACCCGCGACATCGATCAGGATGCGTCGTTCCAGAACCGGTCGAAGTTCGGCCAGATGCGGGAGTCCTCCCGAGAGGCGCTGGCCGGGTTTCTTGGTGCCACGACCGACGAGATCGCGATCACCCGGAACACGTCCGAGAGCAACAACACGGTCCTCAACGGCCTCTCGCTTGGGGCAGGGGACGAGGTCGTGCTCTGGGACCAGAACCACCCCACCAACAGCCAGGCGTGGGACGTCCGCGCGGAGCGGTGGGGCTTCACAGTCAGGAAGGTCACTACGCCGCGGGTCCCGACGACGGCCGCAGAGCTCGTCGACGCCTTCGAGTCCGCCATGACCGACCGGACGCGCGTGCTGGGGTTCAGCCACGTCTCCAACGTCACCGGTGTGGAGCTGCCCGCCGCCGACCTGTGTCGCCTGGCTCGCGAGCGCGGCGTCATGACGCTCGTGGACGGCGCCCAGACGTTCGGCTCGAAACAGATCGACCTGCACGCAATGGGATGCGACTTCTATTCGGGCAGCGCCCACAAGTGGTTCGTCGGCCCGAAGGAGGCCGGGGTTCTCTATGTCCGGGAGGAGCGAATCGCGGACATGTGGGCCAGCATCGTCTCGGTCGGATACGACGGAGCGGCCGAAGGCGGCGCCCGGAAGTTCGACAACCTCGGCCAGCGCGACGATGCGGCGGTCGCAGCGATGGAGACCGCGGTACGGTTCCACGAAGCGATCGGTCCGGCTCTCATCGAAGAGCGCGTCAGGGCGCTGGCGGACGGCCTGAAGGCGGCCGTCCGGCAACGCGTGCCCGACGCGACCTTCCACACATCAGATGTGCTGGGGCGCAGTCACGGCGTGGTGGTCGTGGTCCTCCCGATCGAGAACCACCGCGACGTGTTCCAGCGGCTCTACACCGAGCACAGCATCGCCGGTGCGCCGCGCGGCGGGGAGTATCCCGGAGTCCGGCTGTGCCCGCACATTTACAACACGATGGCGGAAATCGAACACGTCGCGGACGTGCTGGCGGAAGAGGCGCGACGAGCAGGTTGACCG
>JBGMQU010000057.1:0-1475 GCA_048060725.1 Gemmatimonadota bacterium
CCCCCGTAAGCTCGAATCGTTCCAAGAGATCCGAGAACGACGCGCCCCCATCGAGCATCACCGTTCCGTCGGGGCCGACCGCCACTTCATCCTCCGCGACGTCGTGCTCATCGTAGATTTCGCCGACGATTTCCTCGAGTAGATCTTCCAGAGTCACGACGCCGTCGGTGCCGCCAAACTCGTCGACGACGATCGCGATGTGGGTCTTGCGAAGCCTCAACTCGGCAATCAAATCGTCCACCGCCTTCGTGTCGGGGACGAACAGCGGCGCGCGCATCACGGCATCCGCTCGAGTGGCCTTGTCGCCGGCGACGACACGCTGAAGCAGGTCCTTCACTACGACGATCCCGATGATTTCGTCGAGTGAGGCGCCAACCACCGGCAACCGTGAGAACCCCGACGTCGCGGCCGTCTCGAGCATCTCGGGCACGGTGGCCCCGGCTTCGACCGCGACGATATCGGGCCGCGGCGTCATCACCTCCCGAACCATCGTACGGGTCAGCTCGAAGACCCCCTGAATCATGGCCTGCTCGTCTTCCTCGACGACGCCTTCCTTCAGACTCTCGCTGACCAGCATCTCGATCTCGTCCGGACTGTGGACGCGAAGGTGGTCCGCGACGTTCGGCAACCGGACCAGCCGTAAGAAGAGCGTGGAAGAGCCGTTCAGCACCCAGATCCAGGGGGCCATCAGACGGTTGAAACCGATCAGTGGACCGGCGACCCACCGGCTCACCGTCTCGGGGTGCAGCAGCGCGACCGTCTTCGGCGCGAGTTCGCCGAGCACGATGTGCAAATAGGAAATCACGAGGAAGGAGATCGTGATCGCGATCGAATGGACGGTCACCGCAGACCCCGGGATTCCCAGTGCCGCGAGGGCCGGTTCGATCGTTTGCGCGACGGCGGGCTCGCCGATCCAGCCGAGACCGAGCGATGCCAGCGTGATTCCGAGTTGCGTGCCGGAGATGGCCCGGTCGAGGTCTTTCTGGGCGCGGGCCACGCGTTTGGCGAGTCTGTCGCCCCCTTCGACGAGCTCGCGGATGCGCGTTCTCCGGGCACCGACGAGCGCGAACTCCGAGGCCACGAAGAACGCGTTCACAAGAACGAGCGCGAACACGGCAACGAGCTTGAGGAGGATGCCCGCATCCATCAGAGGGTAGAAGCCTGCGAAAGATGTACGGTAGATCGCACGAAGGGGTCGTGCCTGCCGCGCGTCCTCGGCAGGCTCCCTGGTCGGGATCGACCGGTGTCGTCAGGTCCCGGGTCGTCCGGGGACGGGGGCTCGTTCAGGCTGCGCTCACCTCGCCGGTATCGACGACCTCTTCTTCGACCTCGGCCGTCGCACTCACCGTCTCCTCGACAACGGCTACGGCCGCCTCGACCGCGGTTACGCTCGTCTCGACCGTGGTTACGGATGCCTCGACCGCTTCCGATTCCTCCGCCTCGCCGGCTTCGGCCTCGGCCTCGCCCTCGCCCTC
>JBGMQU010000057.1:1575-20218 GCA_048060725.1 Gemmatimonadota bacterium
CCTCGCCCTCGCCCTCTGTGTTCTCCTCGGCCGGAGCTGCCGGAACGCGGGTGGCGTTCGAGAGGGCCGGCGCGCAATAGCGCTCCCCGATGGTTCGCAGGGCGACCAGTTCGTCCGGATTCAACTCCGGATACCGTTCGCCAAGATATCCGATCGTGTCATCGAACCACTCGGAACGCTGTTCATCCTCGGCTTCCAACACGCCACAACGGCGAATATGACTGAAGAGCTCATCACGGGCTCGATCGATCGCGTTTGGTACGTAGCCACCTTTTGCCAAAGGCCCTCCTGTGCTGTTTCGGGGTTCGTTTTCGTGTTCACCTGGCGCGCGCGAATATACCCCTGCTCCCCGCTCAACGCCAAAGACGTGCTACGACGAGGTCACTTCGAGTTCGCGAAGATACATGTTCATCTCGCCGACCTTCATCTGGGTCCGGAGCTGCACGATCGTTCTCGACTCGTCATCGCTGATGAAAAGTTCGGCCTTCCCCCCTTCTCCGAAGATGCCATCTGTCTGGATGATCGGCCGGATCACGATCGTGTCGAAGCTACCGGCCCTGACCCGAACCCTCTCGCGTCTCAACACCTCGACCACAACGGGGTTCCCGCTCGCCTGGAAGTAGTTCTCGAACGTGTAGGTCCGTCCGACTTCCAGCGGCAGCGTTCGAACCAGATAGAGAAACGAGATCTCGTCGAGCGCTCCGGCGGGGATCGCGATATCACGTTCCGTTTCGTGCGGTCGATAGGCCCCTGCTTCCTCGTCCCAGTCCTCCCGAACGAATGTCGCGGCGTCGTGGTCCAGCTCGTATCGGCGGTGACGCTCGTACCCTCCCTGATGAAGCACCTGCTCGAACCGGAGCGATCGGTACGGATCGGTCGCGAGCCAGCTGACGGTGCGGTCATCGATCTTGAAGAAGAAGGGCCCGCCGTTCATCTCGAAGACGAGACGATACGCCGAAATCCCCCCCAGCGACTCGATCGCCTCGACGGCGAGCCGGGCGCGGCCGACCCGCATCGGTCCGAAGGTGACGTCATAAGTCGCTGTTTCGCCGACCTCGAACGGTAGCGGACGGTCAAACACCGATGTCCCGTTCTGAGCGGCGGCCGGCCCGGGCGTAACGGCAAGCACGATGACCGCAGCCGTGACGAGCCGGGGGATCATGTCGCAGCCGTTCGGGCGCGTCGCAACGCGGCGCGAACCTCGGGATCGCGACCGGCACGCATCAGCGCCCGGAGCTGCGGCATCGGCTGGAATCGGCTCTCCCGGTATCGTCGCACGCGGCGCGGCGGCGATTCGATCGTCTCACCGCGCCGGGTGTGAGGCAGGACCTTGAGCAGAAGCTCGGCGTTGGCGGCCCATCCCTTCTGCCGCAGCAGCGGGTCGTCCCCCGTCACTTCGTCCAGCGCACGCCCCAGGACGAAGAGGCGGTACAACCGAAGGCTGCCGTACGGATCGATGGGTTCCTCGAGCACGCGCGTCCCGCGGGCGAGCACACCGGCCCCGAACCGTGTGAGACGTTGCGGACGTGACACCGGCGCAGGAGGCGTCACCGCAACCAGGTCCGCTCCACCCTCGAAGCGCCGCATCATTTCCGGCACGCACTCGGGTGCGTCCGAAAAATCACCCTGCATGGTGACGAGGGCGTCACGCTTCGGATATCCCGAGCGCTCGTCCGCCTCTCGAACGATTCGCTCGATCGTCGCGGCGTAGCCCTGGCACGACTCGTTGCTCAGAAGCGTCATGGGCAGGACACGAGTGTACTTGAACAGGACGTCCGGCGTGCCGTCTTCCGAAGCATCGTCGCACACGATCAAGTGGAACTCGCGTCGCTCACCATACAGCAGCTCGCGAATCCGCCATAGGAGCGGGCCGATGGTGTGCCGCTCGTCGTGCACAGGTATCCCGATAAAGATCACGCGGTTCTCACTGTTGTCGAATCTGTTTCCAGCGTTCGTGAAACCAAAAGTACTGCTCGGGCCGACGTTTTACCGCTTCCTCGAGATAAGACACCCACATCCGCGTCACGGTCACCGCGTCCTCGTCCTCGACGACCTCACGCGGAAGGGGGCGCCACTCGAAGCGGTACCCTTCGTCCTCACGCAAAAGCGCGGCGAACACGAGGGGAACGCCAGCGGCCGCCGCCAGCCGCGCCGGACCGAGCCTCGTCCACGCCGGACGGCCGAGAAACGGCATCGGCCGCGCACCCCGAATCGCGTGCTGGTCCGCCACGAGGGTCACACAACGCCCGGCTCGCAGCGCACGAATGACGGGGCCGGCACCTCCATCGTGATCGATGATCTCGACGCCCGCCGCCTCACGTACCGCGTGGAGCCGGCGCCCGAATCGACCTCCTTGCCGTCTCGCGACCGCGGTCACGGGCACACCGGAAACCGCGGCGTAAGCGGCCGCCAGCTCCCAGTTGCCGATATGACCCGTTACGACGACGGATGCGGCAGAACCACCGGCGATTCGATACAGGTCTTCGACTACCCCGGTCGCGTCGATACGAGGGATCGCCGCCTCGATCGCCCGCCGGCCGCCGGCCAGCAGAGCGAACTCCTCGCCGAAATGTCGATAGCAGGCCCGGCCTGTCCGCGACACCCAGTCGGGGCCGCGTTCGGGAAAGCTCTCGGCGATCTGCGATTCGACCAGGTCCCGCCGAAGCCGCAATCCGGAGTGCATGACTCGCGCCAACCCTCTGCCCGTTCGAGCGGCGAACCCCGGCGCCACCTCACTCACCGTACTCGCGCCGGCTCGAGCTGGTGTCCGAAGATCCGCCGGTACGGCCCGTCGCGAGTGATCAACTCGTCGTGGGTCCCCTGCTCCGCGATCCTCCCCGCGTCGAGCACGACGATCCGATCGGCCTCTCGCACCGTCGACAGCCGATGGGCGATGATGACGACCGTCCGCCCCCGGAAGAGCTCAGTGAGCGCCTCCTGGATTAGTTGTTCGCTCGCCGCGTCGAGCGCGGATGTGGCCTCGTCCAGGATCAGGATCGGTGCGTCACGGAGCACCGCACGCGCGACGCCGATACGCTGTCGTTGCCCACCCGAGAGCCGAACGCCCCGGTCACCGAGTAGCGTGCGATAGCCTTCGCTCAGCCCCTCGATGAACTCGTCGGCGTGCGCGGCCCTGGCCGCCGCGCGAATCTCCTCCCTCGACGCGGAGCCGCAGCCGTAGGCGACATTGGCCTCCACCGTGTCATGAAAAATGATGGTGTCCTGGCTGACCAGCCCAACCTGACGACGCAACGACTCGAGTGAAAAATCTCGAATATCGTTGCCGTCCCACCGGATTCGGCCCATCAGGGGGTCGGCGAAGCGCAGGATCAGATCGACCAGCGTGCTCTTTCCGCTCCCCGACGGACCGACGAGCGCGACGATCTCGCCGCGCTCGATCGTGAGGTCGATGTCGTGCAACACGGGCCGGTCCGCCCCGTAGGAAAATGTCACGCCCTCGAACACGATGTCGCGTTCGAGCCCGGCGGCCTCCAGCGTGCCTCCGCTCGGTTCCGGCTCGCGATCGAGGACTTCGAAGAATCGATCGGCGGCGGCGAGGCCCTGATGGATCTGGGTCGGAGTCTGCGAGAGTGCCTTGACCGGCGAAACGGTCCGGAGTGCAAGCGTCACGAACGCCAGAAACTGGTCGGGTCCGAGGCCTCCCGAACCGAGGACGACCCCCGCGCCCACCCAGATCATCGCGATCGCCGCAAGCGTCGACAGGACCTCGGAAAGCGGAGAGGCGAGCTGCGCGGTCATCTGACTTCTGATCGTCGCTCGGGCGAACTCGTCGGAACGTTCCGAGAACCGGCGCGACTCGAACGCCTCGGCCCCCGACGACTTCACGAGACGGATCCCGGCGAGCGTCTCCTGCAGAGCGCTCGTCACCTCGCCCCTGTGATCGAAGGCCCGACGATAGCCCGCACGCAGCCTGCGGAGGATCGGCCGAAGACTGAGGACGATGACCGGAATCAGCGCCAGCGCGACGATCGTCAGCCGCCACGAGAGGAACAGTAGTGCGGCCACGTGCGCGACGGTCGACGCTGCGTGCCCCACGCCCTTCGCCACCCCCATCGGCACGAGCCGGGCCTCACGCGTGTCGGACTCGACCCGGGCGATGATCTGCCCGGATTTTTCCTCTCCGAAGAACGCCAACGGCAGCCGCTGAAGGTGCGATTGGAGAGCGTTCCGCATGTCACGTGCGAAGAACTCCTCGACCCGGATCGAGAACACTCGCGAAACATAGAGACACAGATTCTTGAGCAGCATCACACCGACGAGGACCAGGCTCACGAGGCGGAGTGCCGCGAGTCCCTCGGCGTCTCCGATGAACCCTCCCACAACCGAGTCGATCAACCGCTCGGCGAGGTTTCGGCCACCATCGGGAAAGATCGGACCCATCTCGAACAGCGACCTCAGGAACGGGATGAGCAGAAGGATTCCGAAGGCGTCGAGCATCGCCGCTACCGCGCTCAGAATCAGGCCGAAGGCGAACCACCGCCGGTAGGCCTTCAGGGAGCCGAACACACGACGCAGGGTCGTCGACTCCGTCACCAACCGGACTCCCTCATCGCGGCGTCAACAACACGGCAGGCATGATCATCTCGTCGGGGCTCACCCCGCCGTGCAGGAAGCTGTCTCGGTACCGGTTCTGGTACTCCCGAAGTTTGGTGGGATAGACGAAGAAGTAGTCCTCCCGGCACAGCACGTACGTTCGCTTCATGCCGCCCGGGGGAAGCCGGAGCTCGTCGGCATCGGACGTGGCGAACACGGCGCTCGGGTTTTCGACGCGCAGGTCGTCCCCGAACTTGTAACGTAGATTTGCGGTGGCATCCCGCTTCGCATAGACCGTCGCGGGCCGGTGACAGTGGAGCGAGCCGTGGTCGGTCGTGAGCAGCACACGCACACCGCGTTTCGCCGCGATCTTGAGCGCTCGATACGCCGCGGATCGCTGGAACCAGGTCACCGTAAGAGACCGCAGCGCGGTCGTGTCCGGCGCCATCTCCCAGATGAGACGTGATTCGGCCCGACCGTGGGTGAGGAGGTCGACGAACCCGAATACGAGCGCGGTTGCCGACGGGCTCGAAAGATACCCGTCGAGGCGTCCCAGCATCGCCTCACCCTCACCAGCGGAAAGGATCTTCTCGTAGTGTGTCGGGAACCGCCCGCCGGCGAGCTGGTCGACCAGCCGCTGGAACAGATCGTCTTCGAACGAGTTGTATCCGATCTCGTCTCCTCGCTCCCACCAGTCCGGTCGCAACTCGGCCAGCTCATCGGGGAAGAGGCCGCTGAAGAGCGCGTTTCTCGAATACGGCGTGGCCGTGGGGAGGATCGAAGCGTACAGCTCTTCCTCGATTTCGAACGACTCCGACACGAGGGGCGCGATCGCTCGCCACTGATCCAGCCTCATGCAGTCCATCACGATGACGAGAGATGCGGGGTCCTCGGCGAGCAGTGGCTGGAACATCCGCGGAAGGACATCGACGGAGAGCGCCGGTCCGCTCTCGCCCCCCTCGTGAACCCACTCCCCGTATTGATCGGCAACGTGATCGCAGAACCCGCGTCGTACGTCGGTGACGAGTGCATCCAGAATGTCGCGGAGCCCGGTCTCCCCTGCCTCCTCGAGCTTCAGATCCCAATCGACCATCTCCGAGTAGAGCGTCGACCAGTCATGCCACGAACGAGCCGTCGAGCACGCGTCTCGAAGCTCCCCGAAGCGCCGCGAGAAGTCGCGCGCGATCTGTTCATGGCGGAGAGCCGGCCCGGCGAGCAGGCGCGTCACGACCGACAGCACCTGGCGCGGACTCGTCGGTTTCACGATGTAGTCGTCGGCTCGCCTGCCGATCGCCTCGTGCAGCGTCGAGTCCTCCTCGCTCTTCGTGACCATCACCACGGGGAGCCGCGGGGAAACGCGCCGAAGTCGCTCGAGCACCTCGATTCCACGAAGCCCCGGCATCTGCTCGTCGAGGAGAACGAGGTCGTAGCTCCGGCTTCCCAGTAGCTCCAGTGCGTCCTGACCGTTCATGATGGCATCGACCTGATATCCCTCCCCCCGGAGGAGCATCAGGTGCGGACGCAGGAGATCGACCTCGTCGTCCACCCACAGGATGCGGCCGGAATTCGTTGCGCCCGCGGGTTTCGTCAAATCAAGACCCCGCGGGTACGTACCGGTCACGAAGCACTTCGAACTTCTCGATGACGTCCTCCTCCGTTATTCGAGCCATATTTCCGGGGCGCGTCTTGCGCGATGGCGTGGTCTCGCCCGGTCTGCTATACCGATCGATCAAGAGATCGGCAAAGCCCCCGTACGGTCCGACACGCTTCGGGTCCGTACACCCGTAGAGCCCGATCGAGGGCGTCCCCAGCGCGACGGCCATGTGGAGCGGTCCCGTATCCGGGCTGAGCACCGCGTCGCTCGCGTCGAGGAGCCACGCGAGTTCACGCAGATCATAGCGCAACTCGACATCGGGTGGGAAACGGCAAAGATCCCGAAGCGTCGCCGCATCGGCCCGTTCCCCGTCGGACCGTCCACCAACGACGACCGTCCGAAAGCCGAAGTCCTCCGCGGCCACATCGAGTACCCTCGCGTACCGAGCGAGGGTCCAGTCCTTCTCTCGCCTGGACGACCGCGTGGCGACGGCGAGTATTGGCCGCTCGTCCTTTTCGCGGACCCACTCGGCCTGTGCGCGCCGCTCCTCGGCCGTGAAGTGGAAGTCCCACTCGGGCACGACCGGCACGTCCAGGTACTCCAGGAATTCGAAGTACTGATCCTGTACGTGTGCCGGCGATCGTGCGGGAAGCCGCCGATTCGTGGCGAGCCACGTGAGATCCCTGGCCCGGGCCCGGTCGTAGCCGACCCGAACGGGCGCCCGCAGGAGACGCGTGACGATTCCAGCCTTCAAGTATGGATGAAGACAAAGAACCAGATCGAATCGCCGTTCGCCGACATCGCGCCGGAAGTCACGATAGGCGCGGGCCCCGCGTTCCCGGTGGAAGATGAGGAACTCGTCGACATCCGGGCGGCCCCGCATCAGTCCGTGTGGGCCGGGCTGGATGACCCAGGTGAGGTGGCAGTCGGGCCACGCTCGTTTGATCGAGGCGGCGACGGGCAACGCGCGCACCGTATCGCCGATCGCGCTGAGCCGGACCATCGCGACCCGGGTCGGGGCCCGGTCGAACGCCGGCCTGTCACTCATGGTTCACGCGGCCGCGGCCGGCCGGAGGACCTCGGCGCCCTCTGAGCGGTACCTTCCCCGGGCATCGGAAGGCTGACAAAAGGCGACGATGAACGTAGTCTCGAGTCGATGAGGACGATCACACGCTATCTGCTGCGGCTGCACGTGGCGCCGTTCATTTTCGCGGTGACCGGACTGACGCTGCTTCTCCTGCTCGATCAGGTGAGCCGCAGGTTCGGGGATCTGATCGGGAAGGGCCTCCACTGGACCGTGATCGTGGAGGTCTTCGTGTATTCGATCCCGTTCATCCTCGCCCAGACCCTTCCGATGGCGGTGTTGATCGCCGTCCTGTACACGTTCAACCGGCTCGCGGGCGATCACGAGATCACGGCGATCCGCTCCGCCGGGGTGCCTCTCGTGCGGATCATGGCGCCGCTGCTGGTGGCCGCCACGATCATCGCGGGAGCGATGACGTGGTTCAACAACACGGTCCTGCCGGAGTCGAATCACTCTCTCCAGGTCCTCCTGACCAGCATCGGGCGCAAGAAGCCCACGTTCTCCCTCCGCGAACGAACGATCAACGAGGTACTCCCATCGCGCCTGTACGTGCAACCCGGCTTCATCGACCGCACGCGGAGTTCGCTGGAGGACGTCGTAATCTACGACGAACGGGGTGGAAAGAGCCGGACGATCTATGCGGACAGCGGTCGGATGGCGTTTGGACCCGAAGGCGAGAATCTGTATCTGACCTTGCTGGACGGGTCGCTCCAGGAACGTCCCGAGGGGAAGCCGAACTCGTTCCAAAGGATCCGTTTCGAGAGCATGGTGCTGAAGGTCGAGGGCGTCGCCAACGCCCTCGAACGCGACACCCTCGGCACGTACCGTAGCGATCGCGAGATGAACATCCAGGACATGTATGCCGAAGTCGTGGTGGCGAGGGAGCGGGTGGACCGGGCGAGGGCGGATTCGAAGGCCTACGCCATCGCGCTGGCCATGCGGCTGTCCGACTTCACGGAGACGCTCGAGTCCCTCGACGATACGCTGCGGGCAGGGTCGGTCTCCCGGGATTCGACTGACGAAGGCGGCGTACCCCCGGGTGGCGAGGCGCCGCGGCTCGACCCGAACCGCCCCGCCCTCGGTGGCGTCCGGTCGGCGACCGAACAGGACGCTCCGATCGTCGACCCGCTGGACAAGCCACAGCCTCCGTCGGCGGATTCGCTGATGGCGTTGGCTCGCATCGCTGCGGATCGATTCACGTCGGCCGTTGACGCTGCGAACCAGTTCGATACGTATCGGCAGCGAGAGCTCGACGGGCTCGGCCTGGCGAGCAAGTACTGGGTGGAAATTCACAAGAAGGGATCGATTCCCGCCGCGAGCATCGTCTTCGTGCTGATCGGCGCCCCTATCGCGGTCCGCTATCCGCGTGCCGGCGTAGCCCTCGTCGTCGGCGTGAGCCTCGCGTTCTTCGGGGCCTACTACGTGTCGTTGGTGGGTGGGGAGGAGTTGGCCGACCGCCTGTGGGTTTCGCCGCTATGGGCCATGTGGCTGCCCAACGTGCTGTTCGGCGCCATCGGGGTGTGGCTCGTGATTCAGGCCCGGCGGGTCGCGGGGTGACACGAGGCGACGCAGGCGAGGAGAATTGATGCGGCTGCTGGATCGCTATATCGGCGCCCAGTTCCTGAAGATCTTCGTGATCTTCGTTCTGGGAGTGCCGTTTCTGTTCATCGTCATTGACCTGACGGACAACCTCGACGTGTTCATCGACCAGGGTGCCACTCGGGCCCAGCTGCTGATGCACTATATCTACCAATTCCCGTACCAGTCGCTTCTCGCCTTCCCGATCGCCGCTCTGCTGGCCTCTGTATTCACGATTTCTTCGATGACCAAACGGTTCGAAACGGTCGCCATCAACGCCGGCGGAGTTTCGTTCTATCGGATGACCGCGCCGCTCCTGCTCCTGGCTCTGCTGCTGAGCGGTGTGGCCCTCGCCCTCACCGAACTGGTCCCGGTGACCAATCGACTCTCCGTCGAGGCCCTCGAACGGGAGGAACGGCGCAGCCGGTCGATCCGCATGTCGTTCGTTTTTCGGGCCGATCAGGGACTCGTGTACAAGATTCGTCGACTCGACACGAGCGTTGACCGAATCGACAATATTCAGGTCGAGCGCGAGGGCACGGGCCCGGAGTTCCCGACGATGCACATCGCGGCAAACACCGCGCACTGGGACTCGATCTCGAACCGATGGGTCATGCTTTATGGTTGGCTCCGTCGGTTCCCGACGCACGACAGCGAGCGCGCCTACGAGTTCGAATCGCTACACCTTCGCGATTTCGACGAACCCCCGGCGGAGCTCCGGGCGGAGCCGAAGGAGCCGGATGAGATGCGCTTCGCGGAACTCGGTCAGTTCATCGAGGCGATCGAGCGGTCGGGCGGGAGGCCGCGCAGTCTTCGGACCGCCAGGGCACAGCGCATCGCGTTCCCGTTCGCGTGTCTGGTGATCGTGCTGTTCGGGATGCCGCTTGCCCACTCGAATCGAAGGGGCGGCGCACCTCAGTCGATCGGAATCGCGCTCGCGACGACGGTCATCTTCCTGATCTTCGTTCGGATCGCGGAAGCGCTCGGCGCGGGCGGCGCGATGGACCCCACTCTCGCGGCGTGGCTACCGAACGGCGTGTTTCTGGCGGCCGGGCTGGGTCTTTTTACGAAGGTCCGGACCTGACTCCCGATACGGCCGCACGATACCAGTCCACGAATCGGGCGATTCCCGTGTCGATTCTGGTGGCCGGATCGTATCCCAGCAGCCGTCGGGCCTTCGAAATGTCCGCATACGTCTGCTCGACGTCTCCGGGTTGAGTCGGAAGTCGCTCGATTTCCGGCTTCACTCCCAGAGCGCCGGAGATCATCTCGATGAGTCGCGTCAACTCTACGGTTTCGCTCTCTCCGAGGTTGACGATCTCGAACGCACCGGGGTTCGCGACGAGGTAGTCGATCGCACCCTCGATCCCCTGCAGAATGTCGCCGATGTGCGTGTAATCGCGACTGGTAGTTCCGTCCCCGAACTGCTGGATGGGCTCTCCCGCGGACAGCAGGCGAGTGAATTTGTGGATCGCCAGATCGGGGCGTTGGCGCGGACCGTAGACGGTGAAGAACCGGAGGCACACGCAACCGATGTCGAACAGATGCCGGTACGTGTGGCAGAGCAGTTCGCCCGACCGCTTCGTGGCTGCGTACGGCGAGATCGGATGATCGACCGGGTCGTCTTCCGAAAACGGCACCTTTCGGTTGTTCCCGTACACCGACGACGAAGACCCGAAGACGAAGTTCGTGACACCGCGGCGGCGGGCCAACTCGAGCATCTGCTGCGTGCCCGAAACGTTCACGTCCTGGTAGAGCACGGGTTGCTCGATCGAAGGCCTGACACCCGCACGCGCCGCGAGGTGCACGATGCACGAGAACTCGCCGGGAAGCGCATCCAGTGCCTCGCCGTCGCGTATGTCCGCCTCGACGAGGAGAAAGTCGGGTCGGGCGACGAGTTCCTCGATATTCCGTCGCTTCACGGACGGATCGTAGAACTCGTCGAAGTTGTCGAGGGCGAGCACCTGGTGTCCGCGATCCAGTAGACGCTCGCAGAGGTGGCTGCCGATAAATCCTGCAGCACCCGTGACGAGAATCCGGGTCACGACGCGGCCCCGGTCTTTCGGATCAAATCGAGATCGGATCGAACCATGTCACGAACGAGTTCTTCGAAGGACACGCGTGGCTCCCAGCCGAGCCGATCTCGGGCCTTCGTCGTATCGGCGCACAGGTGTTCGACTTCGGCGGGACGAATCAGGTCCGGATCCTGGTCGACGTGCTCGCGCCAATCACGCCCGATCTCGTCGAACGCGATGTCGAGCAGATCTTCGACGGAGTGCATCACGCCGGTTCCGATCACGAAATCCTCGGGCTCCTCCTGCTGGAGCATCATCCACATCGCCTCCACGTAATCGCCGGCGAACCCCCAGTCCCGTCGCGCTTCCAGATTCCCCATGGGCAACCGATCCGACAACCCGAGATGGATGCGCGCGGCGTTCCAGGTAATCTTGCGCGATACGAACTCCAAACCGCGCCGCGGGCTCTCGTGATTGAACAGAATCCCACTCACCCCGAAAATGTCATAGCTCTCACGGTAGTTCACGGTGATGAAGTGACCGTAGACCTTCGCGACGCCGTACGGACTTCTCGGATAGAACGGCGTGAGCTCGCTCTGTGGGCTCTCGCGGACGCTTCCAAACATCTCCGACGACGACGCCTGGTAAAAGCGGATCCCGGGATCGACCGTGCGGATCGCCTCCAGCATGCGCGTCACTCCCAGGGCCGTGAACTCACCGGTCAGGAGCGGCTGCTTCCACGACGTCGGCACGAACGACTGGGCCCCGAGGTTGTAGACCTCTTTCGGACCGACTGCGCGCAGCACATCGATCAAGGAGAGCTGGTCGAGAAGATCGGCCTGGTGGATCGTGATTCGGTCTGTCAGATGGGCGATCCGGTCGAACTTCTCGACGGAGGAGCGGCGCACGGTGCCGTGCACGTCGTACCCCTTTTCGAGCAGAAACTCGGCCAGGTACGACCCGTCCTGCCCGGTGAGTCCGGTAATGAGTGCAATCATGTATTCGAGTTCTCGGGTTCATGGAGATCAGGTGCGAGGTGCAAATATTACGCCCGGGAGGCCGCGAGGGCAGCCTCCCGGGAGACTGCGCGTATTCAGGTGGCGTCCTTGCTCGAACGCGGACCCGGACGACAAATTGGCGGTACGGTCCGGATTGTGAATACTCGGACGCTAGTGTGGTGTAACGGAAGTCTCGTGAGCACCGAGGGCGACGAGGCGTCCAGCCTGGCAAGGCGCGAGTTCCGAAGGCATAGCCGTAGCTATGTCGAGGACGAGCAACGCCGCCAGGGGGAATGCAGCGTCGTCCGAATGCCACGAGACTTCCGTTACACCATACTACTGTGGTGTTGAAGAACCCCGGTGAGGCGGTGGTGCGGTGAGTGGAGGAAGCGGTTTGGAAACCTCACGTCAGCTGCTCGGTCCCGAGCGACTGCTGATGATGGCGATCGAGCTCGATCATGCGCCGGAAGCGGTTTGGGAGGCGATCGACGAGCTCGCGGAACACAGGATCGAGAATCTGCTCGAGATCCTGCGTGTCGCCCCATCGCGGTCCTGGGTGGCCGGCGACGCATGGCACCGCGCCATTTCCGCCGAGCGGCTGCGTCTCCTCGTCGATTCGGAATCGCCAAATCTCGAGACGCTCGAGCGAATCCTCGCACGGATCGAATCCGCCGATGCCGGTCTGCTTCTCGACCTCCTGACCGAGTCCGAATCGCTCGCCACTCGGAAGCGACTGTTCAACAGACTCGTCGAACTCGCCCCGGACATCGGGCCCGAGATCATGCGCCGTCTGCACGATGACCGGTGGTTCGCCCGCCGCAACATGCTCGTGCTGATGGGCGAGATGAACAAGTGGCCGCGGAAGTGGTCGCCGGCCGATCACGCCGCCGACTCCAACTCGGTGGTCCGTCGCGAAGCCTTCAAGCTCATGCTCAAGATCCCGGAGCACCGGGACCGCGCTCTTTGCGGCCTGCTGGAGGACCGCGACCGCAAAACGCGGAGTCTCGGTCTCGCGGCCGCCGTAGAGCTCTGTCCGCCCCAGGCCATCGATCTTCTCGCCGCGATCGTCACGGATGAGTCGGTGTCGCCCGAGTTGAGGTTGATGGGGGTTCGAGCCCTCGGGCGAGCGAGCGATTCGCGTGCGATCGGACCGCTGACCGAACTGGTCCAACGTGGCTCGGGATTCGGGCGTGGAAAGCTCGCAGAGAAGTCGTCGGTGATGCTCGCGGCGCTCCAGGCGCTGTCGACGCGCCCCGACGGCACGGCGGACAGCCGGAAGCTGGTGGCGCGGGCCGCCAAATCATCGGATGCTGACGTCCGGGCGGCGGTCGGAGGGACGGAGCAGGGGCAGTGAGGGAGGCTGTTCGGTTTCTCGAGACCCTTTCCGATATTCTCGATGCCGTCATCGTCGGGGGCGTGGAGGCGGATGGGTTATCACTGCTTCTCGAGGCCGCGAGAAAGGACGTGGAGACCGTTCGGCTCGCGGATCCCGCGGCAGACTACGAGATCGGCGGCGGTGATGTATTCTGGCGCGGCCGGCCGTTGGCCGGAACCGCCGAATGGGCATGGCGCGAGCGGTTGCTGGCTGCGGGTGTAGACCGTTTCTCGCCACCCGACGACCCCACGGCGTTTCGGCAGTGGGTCGGCTCGATTCGGGAACGCCTGCTGGCGGAGGCACACTCCACACCGACCACACCGACCGCACCGACCCCCGTGCAGGTCACCTCGACGCCGGACGCGGCGGCCCCGGTGGCCTCGGATCCGCCGGCCGATCCGACCGCCGCGGGCCACCCGGTGGCCCGGACAGATCCGACCGCACCGCCGGTCGGTGTGACTCTACCACCGAACACCTTCTCGCTCGACGAGGAGGCCGAGCGGGTCTGGTGGCTCCATGGCGAGGCCGCGAATCGGGGTCAGGTGCCCCGCCGGGAGAGCGAAGAACTCATCGAGCGACTCGTGGGGGTGCTTCACCGCGGCCCCGCCACGGCGAGGGGACGAAGTCTCGAGGTCTTCGATGAGTTGACGACGGTGCATGTCCTGAATGTGACGCTGCTCGCGATGGGGCTCGGCCGGCACCTGGCCTTCGACGAGGCCGAGATCCGGGCACTCGGCCTCGCGGGCTTGTATCACGACGTCGGGCGGGTCCGGCTGAGCGAGGCCGACCTCGGGGACGACCCGGCGTCGGAAGTTCGGCGGGCGCTCCTGGCGACCCACCCGGAGGCCGGAGCCCGAGTCCTCATGGATTCGGGCAACTGGTCCGCGTTCGCGGCGGTGGTCTCCTACGAGCACCATCTCACGTGGAGGGGAACCGGCGGGTACCCCTCGCTCCACTTCGCGAGGCCACCGCACCAGTTCAGCCGGATCGTCAGCGTGTGCGACACCTACGACGCGCTCCGCACGGAACGCCCACACAGACCGGCGTTGAGCGATGACGCGGCTACCGAGTATCTACGCATTCTCGCGGGGAAGACACTGGATCCGGAGATCGTGACAGGGTTTGCGGGCCATCTGCGCGAACCCACCACGTGGGTGGCGCACCCGCGGTCGCGCGCCGAAGCGACCCTCGCCGAAGTCAGCTGGCTGCCCGACACGGGGTTCGACCCCGACTTCGAGCCCCGTCCCATATCGATATAGGTAGTGGCCCGTCGCACTCCCGTACCCGATTGGGTGCCCGCCGATCTGCCGACCTCGCCGGGCGTCTATTCCTTCTGTGATACCTCCGGACACCCGCTTTACATCGGGAAGAGCGTCAACGTGCGACGTAGAGTTCGGGGCTACTTCTACGGGGGAGGGCCGGACAACACGCGCCTGTCGGAGATGCTGCGGATCGCCAGACACGTCACCGCGCTACCCACCGGAAGTGACCTCGAAGCCCGGCTGGAAGAGGCCGATCGAATCATTCGGCTGCGACCTCCCTACAACAAGGCGCTGAAGCGGCGCGGGACGGGCTTCTACCTGGAATTGCGGTGGGGAGAGCCGTTTCCGCGCCTCCGCATCGTCCGGCACCCGCGCCGGACCGGGGCGCGATACGTGGGCCCCTTCTGGGGTCGTCGCACACCGGAACGGGTGAAGCGCCTGGTCGAGAAGATCGTGCGACTGCGGAATTGCTCCGAACCCATCCGGCCACATGCGAGTGCGACCCCGTGCATCCAGTTCGATCTCGGGCTGTGCACGGCGCCGTGTGCGCGACGAGTCGGGCTCGACCGGTACCGGACCCAGGCCGAGGCCGCGTCGAAACTCCTCAGCGACGGGGCATACTCGTGGGATCTGCATGAGCGGGTCTCTCGATCGCGGGACGCCGCATCCGCCCGACTCGATTTCGAGAAGGCGGCGATGCACCAGGCGCGGCTGGATTGGCTCGAGGAACTCGAGCAGTTCCGGTGGGTCCTCGATGACGATGGCGGCGCTCGGTCCTGGCTGATCGTGTTGCCGGGCACAGACGATGGCACGCGCACCCTTCAGCCGGTGGCGCTCGGTCAGGTGCTCTCACGGCGATCGGTGAGGTGGGACGACGGGTGGCCGCGGGCGATCGAAGATGCGTGCTATGCGATCCGGGTGGCCGAGCTGCGTGCTCCCGCGGTGCTTTCGCCGGTCGAGTCGGTCCCGAGCCTGATGATCAAGCGGTGGATCGAGGAGGGATCGCCGGACGGCGTGGCCGTGGACCTGACCCGGTTCGGGGCCGAGGATGCGATCCAGACGCTGGACCGCTCGTTCAACTGACGACGACGGCGGCCTCTGCCGTCGCCCGGTCGAGTTCCCGCTTCGCCACCCTGGTGACCAGTCCGACGGCCAGGAACGTCGCGGCCAGACCGGCGATGAGAAGCGCGGTCTCCCCCCAGGAAGCGGCCCCGCCCGCGGCCTGAGCGACGTGGGCCCCGGCACTGCCGATATACACGTAGAGAACGGTCCCCGGCACCATCCCGATCAGGGAGGCCAACACGTAACCGCCGAACGACACGCCCGTCAGACCATAGAAGTAGTTCTGGACGTTGAACGGGAACACGGGCGAAAGCCGGGTCAACGCCACTACCCGCCATCCTTGCGTTTCGACCGCCCGATCGATGGCACTCAGCTTCTCCTTGCCCGAGAGCCAGCGTTCGACCCGCGATCTGAGGAAGTAGCGTCCGATCACGAACGCGAGGGCGGCGCCGATGTTCGCCGCGATGAAGACGATGAGTCCCCCCTTCACGAACCCGAACGAGAACGCGGCCCCGAGCGTGAGCGCGCCACCAGGAACGAGCAGGATGACGAACACGATGTAGCCGAGCCCGTAAACGAGCGGCGCCATGGGTCCGAACCCGCCCACCCAGGTCTGGAAGCCCGCGAGAAACGTCGCCAGACTACCCGTGGGCGCCCGAACCGCTCGCGCTCCCTCCGGTGGAGGCGGCGTGAGCATATTGAGCGTCCAGTCGTAGTCGTTGAATTCGATGTCGATACCGGGGTCCGCCGAGATGGCCGACTGGACCTCTTCGGTGGCGTACACCGCGATGAACTCCGCGATCGACTCGGCGCGGGGTTTCCACCCCGCAGCCACGAAATCCTCACCGTACCAGTCGAAATAGGGCGACACGCGAAGCGTCGATCCATCGACTCGCACGTTTGCGGGGTCGCGAAGAAACGCGCGAGTGAGCTCCTCGAGTTGTGCCTCGAGCTGTGCTCCGTCGAACGCCCAGGTCGGGAGCGGTGCGCAGGAGCGTGAAGCGCAATTCACGGCGAAGTGGATTCGCGGGTCGCGAAAGAAGGGTCGGAGAAGGTTGTGCTCCACGTTATCGAGCGTGACCGAGTGCCCGCCGACCTCCCAGATGCGCTCCGACCAGACGCCCCCGATGTCACGGATGGACTTTGCAGACGGATGATCGAGGATCGATTGGACGGTGAGCGCGTTGTAGGCATTCATGAGAAGGGCTTCCAGTTCACGCGGAGCCAGCGAGCCCAGATCGGCGCTCGCGAGCGCCGCACGATACGAGGCCAGGTCGCTCGCCCTGGAGCCCATGTACGCGTAATCGACATACCCGTCGCGTGTCCCACCCGAGAGAAGCGAATCCCACGTGGAATGGTCGAACGTGGCGTCGCCGGACGTGAGAGACCGCTCGACATCGGCGGCGAGTCCTCCCGTCGCTCGCTCGCTTGCTGGCGCGCCGCATCCCGCCAGAGCCACGGTGAGAAGCGCGATCCGTATTGACCGTCTGTCTGTCACTCCAGCTATCACTCCAGCTATCACTCCGACCCCATCGGTACGAGACTCCACGTCGGGAGGGCGCTCAGGAACCCTCGTGCGCTCCGGGCGGCGGTTCCCCGACCACCCACTTCACCGTTCGCCCCGGCTCGATCTCCTCGTCGACCTCGACGCCGTTGAGAATCGCCAGGTCTTCCGCGGAAAGCACGGAAGGACGACCCGCCGCCATCAATCCCACGGTCGTGCTCCGCTGCACCGTCACGAGCTCGATGCGCAGCGGTTCCACATGAAGCGCCGCTCGTTCGGTCAACTTTTCGAACGATCCGATCGATGTCCTGAACACGGTGCGGTAGGCCGCCATCCCGCCCTGTGGGGTGTACCCGAGCAACCGGTACGTACGACCGTCGAAGTCGAGAAACGTGGCGACACCTTCGATGGTTCCGTTTCGTGTGCGCACCTCGAACTCGCCACTCGTGGCCGGCGCACCGTTCACCGACGATGTACGCACGTCGCGGCCCCGGACGTCGTCCTGACCGAAGAAGTCGTCCGCGGCCGCCGCGTGCCCCCCACTCGCCAGCGTCAACTCCATGATGGCGTCCTCGTCGGGGCTCTGCGCCTGAACGGCCTGCGTGAGGTTGGCGGTCTGCCACCCCGCAGGAAACTGGAGCGTGAACGCGAGCTGCGGGTGGAGGAATTGCTCGCCCCGGAAGAAGCCCTGTCGGGGGTCGGCGCCAAACACGGCACCGTCGATCCTCGCCAGGTACTCATCGGCGAGCACGCGCGTGCCGTTCAGCACGGAGGGAGGAATCGTGTCCACCTGCGCCCGAATCCTGTCGATGCGATCTGCGGAGCTCGGGTGCGTCGACAGCCACGAAGGCACGCCGGAGCCCCCACGAGCGGCGGTTTGCCGGGCAAGCATCTCGTGGACGCCGATCGCCTCACGCGGATCGTACCCTTCGCGCACCGCGTACCGGACACTGAGCATGTCCGACTCGCTCTCATCGTTGCGCCCGTACGAGAGAAAGAGCACGCCGAGCGCAGTCTGCGCCACTCCGCCAAACCGTCTGACGTCCTCGCTGACGATCGATCCCACGCCTATCGCCAGGCTTCCGAGCTGGGCGCGACTCATCTGCTCGACGGAGTGCCGCGCCGTCACGTGGCCGATCTCGTGGCCGATCACGGAGGCCAACGCCGCCTCGGAGTTGAAGTGGGTCATGATCCCGCGCGTCACGTAGATGAACCCGCCGGGAAGCGCGAAGGCGTTGACGACCGGATCGTCGACGACCTTGAAACTCCAGGGCAGCGACGGCCGTTCCGAGGTGGCGGCGAGTCGTTGCCCAATGTCGTTGACGTAGGTTTGCAGGGCATCGTCGTCGTAGAGCGACATGGTCGACTCGATCTGCTGAGAGTACGACCGGCCCATCTCGATCTCCTGACTCTCGCTCACGAGTGACAGCATCCGACGCCCCGTCGCCGGGTTCGTGGCGCACGCCGCCATCGTCACGGCAAGGACTCCAGCCGCAGCCGGTCCGAAACGGGGGACTGCCCTGCCCCATACTCTCGACACCCTCCGCATCTTCCACCTCCTCGAATAGGGAACCTCTGCACAAGTAGGGTACACCGCGTTACGACGCCACAGCCCCG
>JBGMQU010000058.1:0-11980 GCA_048060725.1 Gemmatimonadota bacterium
GGCGAGCTCGGCGGGAAAGTCCTCCGCCATCACAGCTTTCTTCGTCAGCTTCGTCGAGGCGATGAAATCCTTACGCCGCAGGTCCTCGATCAACGGGTGATCCGGATCGTACCCCTTCGGGGCTCGCTTCAGCGATGCGCCGCCCAGGGTCCAACCCGAGGCAAACGCCCTGGCGCTCTTCGCCCGTTTCCACGCCGCTCCATCCGCGAGGATCGCTTCGCGGATCTTGCCGAGCGACTCGCCGTCCGGGTGCCAGATTCCGCAGGCGGCGAAGATCTCGCCATTCGCCAGGTGCAGGTAGTACCCCGGCGCATGCACGTCCTTACCGAGTTCGTGTGTGAAGCGGATCCCGATCGCCGTCTTGTACGGGGTCTTGCTCTTCGAAAAACGGGTGTCCCGGTAGATCCGAAAGAGCGACCCTCCGACGGGGCCCGGGTCGGCGACGAAATGCTTCGAGACCCTTCGCAGGTGCGGACCGAAGTCGGTGATGAACTCGGTGGCTGCGCCCTTTACATGCTTTTCGTAGCGCGGCTTGTTCTCCTGAAACCACGGACGGTTGTTGTTGTCCGTCAGTTCACGGAGGAATCTGAACGTATGGTTCGTAAAGTATCCGGCCACGTGTGTCACCTCGAGGGACCGCTCGGTCTCCGGCTGAGGACGCCCCGACCCCAGACGTTGTTGGAGCGATCCACATCGGGCAACGCGCCGTCGGGATCGAGCTGCACGTGCCGGACGCGTCCGCGTGTCAGTTTCAGCGTGTACACACCTTCCTCCGCCCACTCCTCCACCGGCACGTCTCGCATTTCCTCGGTGCCATCCTGGTACATGATGCGAATCTCGAGCGGCATGGGGATCCCGCCCCGATTCTCGATCTTCACCACGGTGGTATCGCCCGTGCGACGTACCGAGGCTACGGCCTGGTCGAGCAGCCCGTTCTCATACACCCATCCCCGGAAGAACCAGTCCAGGTCTCGGCCCGCCGCCGCCGACATGTGCCGAACGAAGTCGGCGGGCTGGGGGTGTTTGTACGCCCACTTCTCGATGTAGTCCCGGAAGGCGGGATCGAAGACGTCGGGGCCGAGAACGGTCTCGCGCAGAAGAACGAGCACGGCCGCCGGCTTGTTGTAGGCCATCACGCCGAGGTCGGCCTCGAGGATACTGTCGGCCGGAGTCATTAGCGATTGCCGGAGGCGGCGCATGTCGTCGGTGATCTGGCCCGGTTGCATCGAACCCCCGAGAATCGCCTGGCCGCCCGAGAACTCGATCCCCGAGTAGTAGTTGATGAAGGTGTCGAAGCCCTCATCCATCCATGCGTACCGGCGCTCGTCCGAGCCCACGATCATAGGGAACCATGTGTGCCCGATCTCGTGGTCGGTGACGGAGAACAGGAACGCGCCGCGCGCCTGGTACGCGCAGAACACGATCATGGGATACTCCATCCCGAGCGCGAGTCCGGCGACGTTGATGGCGACGGGATACGGATACGGGAACCACTGCTCCGAGTAGTACCGCACCGAGTGGCGCAGATATTCGGTGGACCGCTCCCACCCCGAGAAGCCCTGCTCGCCCACGCTTTCCTCCGGATAGAAGGACATGATGAGCACGTCCTGCCACCCGGCGGCATCCCAGACGAAGCGATCCGACGCCGCCCAGGCGAAGTCGCGAACGTTTTCGGCCTGGTAGACCCACGTGAGCGGCGTGTCGCCGAGCGGCCGCGTGTCTTTGTCTCCGGCTTCCTCGAAATCGATGATCATCACGGTCGCGTCCGACACCCGCGCCTCGTCGAGCCGGCGCCGCTGCTCGTCGGTGAGGACCTCCAATTCGTTCTGGAGCACGCCCGTCGCGGCAATCACGAAGTCGCGCGGCACCGTGATCGACACGTCGAAATCCCCGTATTCGAGGTACCATTCGCCCTGCCCGAGGAACGGCGACTGATTCCAGCCGTTCACGTCGTCGTAGGTGAACATCCGCGGGTACCACTGGGCGAGCTGGTAGATGATCCCCCGCCGGATCTCCAGGCGACCCATCCGGTCGCCTCCCGTTTCGGGAATCACGAACGAGAAGTCGATGTCGATGTCCATGGAGGCCCCGCCGGGCGCCAGCGGCTCGTCGAGCAGGATCTCCATCATCGTGTCCTCGATGTCGTACTCGGGAACGAACGTCTCCCCGCCCTGCTCCAGCGTGACCGCGGCGATATCGAACCCTCCCTCGGAGAAAAATCCGCCGTGCCGTACATCCCCTCCCAGCGACTCCGCCTTCTGCGCCCCATAGCTGTCCTCACGGAACAGATTCTGGTCGAGTTGGAGCCACAGGCTCGTCAGCGAGTCGGGGCTGTTGTTGGTGTAGGTGATGCTCTCGTGCCCGGAGATCGTCTGCTTTCCGGTATCGAGCGTGACGTCGATCTCGTAATCCACGCGCTGCTGCCAGTAGCCCGGGCCCGGGTCACCATCGGCTGTTCGCACGTCGTTGGGAGCCGGAAGATCGAGGGGCGCGAACGCGGCCTGCGGATCGAACACCCGGCGAAGCGAGTCCTCTCGAGCCCACTCGGCGGCGACCGCGGCCGAGTCGGCTGCTGCTCCCTCCACCCCTGTTGCTCCAGCCTCTTCCTGACCCGCAACGCGGACAAACGAGAACGCGAGCAACAGCGCCATGTATCCCGGGACTCTTCCCAATCTCATCATCTATCTTCCATCGCCTGGTTCACTGTTTTGACGTCGCCATTCGGCACTCCACAACCCACCGTGCGTCTTCAACAGCCTTCTAACACCCCGAATCGCCCTTAGTTTCCGACCGTGAGTCCGCTGGTGGAGACGCGGAGTTCCGCTGCGGCGGTTCCGACCGGTAACTCGACGCTCAGCTGCCCCGCCTCGACGATCGCAGAAAGCGCCGGGTAGCGCATGACGAGGTCGTACACGGAAACCGGACGGGATCGCTGCACGTTTCGCGTCCTCCCCGCGGCAGTCTCACCATCGCCGTACGTCGCGGCGAGCCCTGCGAACTCCCACGATTCGGGTGCACCCAACAGAGCCCCGCCGAGCTTCCAGCGCAGCACACGCACATCGAATCGGGTGCGGACCCCTCCGAACCGAAACGTACGCGTCAGTCCATCGGGCCACGTGACCCGCGCCGTGAGCGAGTCCCCCGCCCTGGCCTTCACGCTGGCGGTGGCCACGAGGGTCGGGGCGGAGACGAGCGGTTGATATCCGTCGGTGCCGACGGACGCCACGCCGGCGCCGACCCCCAGGAGGAGCGCCGCCGTTCCGATCAGCAGCTTGAGCGTCCCGAGACCCGAACGTCCCATGTGGAACGAACTCGAACTCGACACGAACGACAGCAGCGAGAGAACTGCGCACCCGATAGCCAGAACGTCGATCGATCTCATCGCGCGCAACGTAGGAAACGTACGTCGGACGGGCGACCCTGGCCGGGGTCCGCAGCCCTTGTAGGGAAGGCGTGGGAACGCCCATCATGAGCCTTGCCACGCAACCCGCCGCCGCGGGAAGAGAACCATCGGATGAGGTGAGCCATGCTCCGTCCCACGCACCGTCCCCTCCGGATTGCGCGTATCGCGCCGTTCGCGACCACGCTTTTCATTGCGATCACGCTGTCGAGTATTCGACCGGTGTCGGCACAAGAGGGGGGTTGGACGCCCGAATTGAGCATGCGATACCGGGCGATCGGCGGGACGGCGATCTCCCCCGACGGATCGCGCGTCGCCTACGTCGTGCGCGAGCCGCTCATGGAGGGGGAGAAGTCCGAATACCTCAGCCACATCTGGATGGCCGACGTCGCGACGGGAGCGACAACGCAGTGGACCCGCGGCGAACGCTCCGCGAGCAGCCCGCGGTTCACCGACGACGGGCGTTGGCTGACGTTCACGACCTCACGCGATGCGGGAGAGGACGCGCCCGAAGGCAGCCAGATCTGGGCGCTCCCGACGAACGGGGGCGAGGGGCGCGTCATCACCGCCTCGGAAAACGGCGTCGGGAACTACCGGATGTCGCCCGACGGCACACGCATCGCGTTCGTGATGAGCGATCCGGAAACGGCCGAAGAGAAGCGGGCGCGCGACGAAAAAACGGATGTCATTCTCGTCGACAAGAATTACAAATTCTCGCACCTCTACGTCGTGAACTTCACCCCCGACGCGGATGAACCCGCGAAACCGGTCCGCCTCACGGCGGGCGACTTTCACGTCACCGGGTACAGCTGGTCGCCGGACGGCGACGAGATCGCGTTTGCGCACCAGGCGGACCCCCGGATCAACACCGGGCGCGTCAACGGCGACGTATCGATCGTGACGGTGCCATCTTCCTCCGAGATCGACGAGATCATGGCGGCGCATGCGGGGGATGAGACCGACGATTCGGCAGACGACCCGGCGAACGAGTCGACAGACGACCCGGCGACGGAGGACCATCCCATGTCGGTCGGTGAGGTTCGACTGCTGGTCGGGGGAGTCGGCGTGGAGAGCAGCCCATACTGGTCGCCGGACGGACAACTGATCGCATACACCTCCACCGGGTCCCGCCCCGAGCCGATCGGACTCGGAGACATCCACGTGGTGTCGCCCGACGGTTCCGGCGCCCGCAAGATCGTGGAGACCCCGAACCGCAGTGGCGGCGTGATCGGGTGGTCGGCCGACTCCCGTTCCGTCTATGTGATCGAGTCGCTCGGAACGAGGCGACAGCTCATCGGTGTCCCCGTCGAAGGGGACGACATCGAGTACATCTCGTCTGGCGACGGGGTGATCGGTGCCATCTCCATGACGCCCGGCGCCGACCGGATGGCGTTCACCTGGCAGACGACCGACGAGCCGTGGGACGTCTACGTCTCACCGACCGGAGACTACCAGCCGTCGAAGATCACGGACCTTCACGCCGACGTGCCCCGTCCCGAGATGGGTGTTACCGAGCTTCTCACCTGGGAGTCCACCGACGGATTCGAGATCGAGGGCCTCCTCACCTACCCCATCGGGTACCAGACCGGTGACCGCGTGCCGCTCATCCTGAACGTGCATGGCGGGCCCGCGGGCGTCTTCAGCCAGAGTTTCACGGGCGGCCCCTCCATCTACATGCTCCAGTACTTCGCGCAGGAAGGCTTCGCCGTCCTGCGGCCCAACCCCCGCGGTTCGACCGGGTACGGGAAGGATTTCAGATACGCGAATTTCCAGGACTGGGGATACGGCGACTTCCGAGACCTGATGTCCGGAGTCGATCACGTGATCGACATGGGAGTCGGAGACCCCGACCGACTGCTCCTCATGGGCTGGAGCTACGGCGGATACATGACGTCGTGGGCGGTAACGCAGACCGATCGCTTCAAGGCTGCGAGCATGGGTGCCGGCCTCCCGAACCTCATTTCGATGACCACCACCACCGACATCCAGGACTACCTGGTCGGGCACATGGGCGTCGAATTCTGGGACGATTACGAACGCTACGAGCGGCATTCGGCCATGTATTTCATCGGTGACGTCGTCACGCCGACGCAGGTGATCCACGGTGCGAACGACCTCCGCGTCCCGTTCACGCAGGGGCAGGAGTTCTATCGGGCCCTCGATCGCCGGGGCGTACCCACCGAGATGATCGTCTATCCGCGGACGCCGCACGGACCGAGAGAGCCGAAGTTCCTGATGGACGTGACGGATCGGATCCTGACGTGGTTCGATCAGTATATCGACCGCGGGGTGGTGACCGCCGGCGGCGGCTGAGGCCTCGTGGCCGGCGCGCTCCCCGTCTTCGACAAGGACGCGGTCATCAGGCTCTGGTTTCACCGCCAGGGCCTGACACGGTCGCGGGGCGAGACCGGCCTCACGAAACGTACCTTCGTCGATCATCTCGAGCGGACGGGAGCGCTTCAACTCGATTCGGTAAACGCGGTCGAGCGGGCGCACTACCTGACCCTTTGGAGCCGGTTCGGCCCGTACGACCGGACGAAGGTCGACAGGTGGGTCTATCGGGATCGGGCGGCCTACGAACACTGGGGCCACGAAGCCTCCATCCTCCCCATCTCGCACCTTCCCATCGGCCGGCGGGCCATGAAACGGTTCCCACCGGAGAGCTGGAGCGGGAAGTCATGGTGGAGCCGATTCGCGACATCGACCGCATCCAAGCGGCGGGTGTTGAAGCGGCTTCGTGAAGAGGGCCCGCTCGAGAGCGTCGACTTCGAGCGTCAGGAGGCCGAGCTCGGACCCGGAGGACGCCCCACGGAGGGGTGGCTGCAGAAGGAAGACAAGCGGTCTCTCAAGCTGCTGTGGCACGACGGACGGGTCGCGGTCACCGAGCGACGACACTTTCGGTGCGTCTACGACATGGCCGATCGCGTATACCCCGATTCCGACGTCGCGTCGCCCGCGGAATACGAGGACAGCTGGCTACTCACCGCGCTCGGCGGGAACGGGATCGCGCCCGAGCGTCACATGGTCAACTACTTCACCGGCCCCGCGCTGAAGGCGGCAGATCGGAAGCGGGTGATCGCGCGCAACCTGAAGAAGGGCCGGGTCGTCGAAGTGAAGGTGAAGGGGCTTCGGGGTCCGTGTTACGCGTTGCCCGAGCACCTCGAGGAGATCGACGACCTGGCGCCACCCACGGGCACCAACCTCGTGTGTCCGTTCGACTCCGTCCTGTGGCAGCGAAAACGAGCGGAGGAGCTGCTCGGCTTCAAGTATACGATCGAGATCTACGTACCGGCCGAGAAGCGGGTGTTCGGGTACTACGTGCTTCCGATTCTCCACGATGGGAGGCTCGTCGGGCGGATCGACCCCAAGCTCCACCGCGACCGCGGCGTACTCGAGATCAAGGCGATCCACACAGAGCCGGGCTTCCAGTCGTCGATGGGGTTCGTCGCCGGGTTCGGCGAGGCGGTGGACAGCCTGGCGCAATTCCTGGGCGCCTCGGACATCGAAATGCCGAGCGGTTGGATGATGCAGTTGGGCTGATGACCGCCGACACCTGCAGGTCGAGGGCGGAGTCTCCGCGGAGTCTCTTCAGAGCCTCTCGTCGTGCGCCGCGGGAAGGTTCATATTCGGTACAGCCGGCGTCTCCTCACTCAGCCAGGGAATCCGAGATGACCCGCACCCATCGCCGCCCGACCACGCTCCTCGCGGTCTCGTTCATCGCAATTTCGTACATCGCGCTTCCGCTCGCGGCCCAGGACCACGCCGTTCGGATCATCCAGACGAACGCGGCCGGCGACAACGTCCATCTGATAGACCCGTCGACAAACGAGGTCGTCGGAGTGATCCACGGGATCTCCAGGGCCCATGGAGTCACATCGTCGCCCGATGGCCGCACCCTCTACTTCAGCAACGAAGTAGACGCGACGCTCGACGTCGTTCCAATGAGCACGCTCGCGGTGGCGAAGCAGATCCCGCTGAGCAACCGACCCAACAACATCGCGATCACGCCCGACGGCTCGAAACTCTACGTGGCGATCGTGGCGGAGGGGCTCGTCGATGTGATCGATACGGCGGAGGGTCGCGTCGTGAAGAGCATTCGGACGCTCGGCGGCGTCCACAACGTCTTCATCACACCCGACGGGAAATACATCGCGGCGGGGATGATCGGGGCCCGGACGCTGACGATCATCGATACCGGGACAGACGAAGCGGTGTGGTCGCTCCATTTTGGCGGCCGATCGACGGGCGGGTATCCGGACGGCGGGGTCCGCCCTCTCGCGTTCGACACGTACCCCGACGGATCGACGAAGCGGATCTTCGTCCAGTTGTCCAACTTTCACGGCGTCGTCGTCGTCGATTTCGCGACGCGCTCGATCGTCGATCAGATCCAGATGCCGACGCTCCCGCTGACCCGCCAGTCGAACGACGCGCTGCAGGGTTCTCCCGGACACGGGCTCGCCGTCTCGCCTGATGGAACGCAGCTGTGGTCGACGAGCAAACCGAACGACCATGTCTACGCCTGGTCACTCCCCGACCTCGAGTTTCTCGGAGGAGTCGGGGTCGGGCATCATCCGGACTGGCTCACCATGACCCCCGACGGGCGTTTCCTTTACGCCGCGAACGCGGGCTCCAACGACGTGTCCGTCGTCGACACGAGGACGTTCGAGGAGATCGCGCGGATCGACGTCGGCCAGACGCCGAAACGCAATCACACGGTGGTGATCCGATGAGCCGCCTCCGTCGCAGCCTCCGCCTGGCTCGTGCCGCGAGCCTGCTGCCGGTCGTCGCCGTCGCCGCGGCCACGACCCCACCGGTCTCCGCACAGGAGCTGAGCTTTGACCGGTACCGCGCGGAGATCGAACCCATCTTCTATGCCGATCGCGGCGGATACGGGCCCGGACGCTCGGCGTGCGTGACCTGCCACGTGCGGAGCGGCACGCCGCTGAAGCTCCAACCTCTGCATGAGACGGAGGACGGCGGCGTGTACTGGACCGAGGCGGAATCTCGTCGGAATTTCGCGGTCGTCGCACGGCTCATCTCGCCCGGAGAGCCGCGACAGAGCCGTCTCCTGCGGAAACCGCTGGCTGTTCCCGCCGGCGGCGTCTCGTTTCACGTCGGCGGCAAATTCTTCGAGTCCCGAGACGACCCCGAGTGGCGACAGATGGCGTCCTGGGTCGAGGAAGCCCGGACGTTGCCGGGGTCGATCGCCACGGCACAAGCCCCGGAACTCGACTTCGGGTTCTTCCGCGAGTGCGTCCAGCGAATATTCCTGGACAAGCGTGCCGGCAACGTCGAGTGCATCCATTGTCACGGAAGCGGTTCGCGCAATTTCGCGCGCGCGATCCCGGAGGAACGGGAGTACTGGGACGAGGAGGAGTCGCGCCGGAATTTTTCCGTGCTCCGCCGATACATCGAACCGGGCGAGCCACTGATGAGCCGATTTCTGACCCACCCGCTGAACCCGGATGAAGGGGGAGATCACTACCACAGCGGCGGTCGTCGGTGGGATTCGCAGGCCGACCCCGAGTGGCGGATGCTCGCGGCCTGGGTACGAGGGGAGGGTCCGGAATGTCTGACGTATTGAGGCCCGCGGCCACGATTGCCCTCGCAGCGGCGCTCTTCGCCGGCTGCTCGGGGGGCACCGAGGAGGGTGAAGGGTCGGCGACGACGGCGACCGCGGCGGCGACGCCTACCCCGGCTAGCCGAGGCGGCGAAGCGTCCCCCCCGAACATCGTGGTCGTGGTGGTCGATGACCTGCGGTGGGACGAGTTCGGCGCGGCGGGTCATCCCTACCTCGAGACGCCGAACATCGACCGCCTGGCCGCGGAGGGAGCGATGTTTCTCAACTCGTTCCATGCGGTCCCGCTGTGTTCGCCGAACCGAGCCTCGCTGCTAACCGGGCAATACCCGTCGCGCCATGGCATCATCGACAACGTGGCCCGGAATCTGGCCAGCCACGGGCTCGAGACCTTCCCAAAGGCGCTCCACGCGAACGGCTACGAGACCGGGTTCTTCGGCAAGTGGCACATGGGAAACGACCCGACACCGCGACCCGGCTTCGACGAATGGGCCGCGCTACCCGGCCAGGGGCGCTCCGAGAACCCGATCTTCTACGAGGACGGCGCGCTCCACGAGGTCGAAGGGTACACGACCGATCTTCTCACGGACCGCGCGGTCGAGTTCATGCGCCGCGAGCGCGACGGCCCCTTCCTCGTCTATCTGTCACACAAGGCGGTGCACCCGGACATCGCGCAGCGCGACGACGGCTCGGTCGACCCCGCGACCTCGAGAGGGTTCGTGCCGGCACCCCGCCACCTCGGCCGCTATGACGAGGAGGTGTTTCCGCGTCGGGCGAACGTGATCACATCCCTCTCTGACCTGGATGGTACGCCCGCCCTCCAGCGCGCCCTGACGAGGCGGGGCGACTCCGACCCGGTCGACGTCCGGGACGACCAGGGCCTGGGGACGAACGAGAAGACCATTCGTCGGCGTTCGGAGATGCTGTTGGCGGTGGACGAGGGCCTCGGCCGGATGATCGACGCGCTCGAAGAACTCGGGATCCTCGACGAGACCGTGATCGTATTCACCAGCGACAACGGCTATTTCTACGGCGAACACGGGCTGACCAGCGAACGGCGGATGCCCTACGAAGAGTCGATCCGAAACCCCCTCATCATCCGGTATCCGCCTCGCGTCGACGCGGGCGCCCGTCCGGAGAAGCTCGTTTCGAGCATCGACCTGGCACCCACCGTACTCGAGCTGGCCGGCGCTCCCATCGGGCCCCACATCCAGGGCCGATCGGTCGTCCCGCTACTCGAGGGACGCGTCGACGACTGGCGGGAATCCTTACTCGTCGAGTTCTACACGTACGAGAACCCCTTCCCGCACCTGGTCGATATGGACTACCGGGCGATACGCACGGAACGGTTCAAATACATCCACTGGATGAAGTACCCGGACTTCGACGAACTGTACGATCTCGAGGCGGATCCGTTCGAGATCGACAATCTCGCGGACGACCCGGAGTTCTCGTCGGTGCGGTCGGAGCTGCGTAGGGAACTGGGCCGCCTCGTGCTCGAGGCGATGGATCTAGGGATGGACTGAAGAACCCGCCTCCCGGCCGCCCGTCGCCCGGTGGCGACCCCGCCGCCTACCCCATGATCGCCTTCACTTCGAGGAATTCCTCGAAGCCGTAGACGCCCCACTCACGGCCGTTTCCGGACTGCTTGTAGCCACCGAAGGGGGCCGCCATGTCGCCGAAGGCCCCATTCACGTGGACGTTCCCGGTACGCAGTCGCCGCGCGATCGCCCGGGCGCGTTCCGGGTCTTCGGCCGAGACGTAGCCCGAGAGACCGTAGGGCGTGTCGTTGGCGATCTCCACGGCGTCGTCCTCATCGTCGTATCCGATGATCGTAAGGACCGGCCCGAAGATCTCTTCGCGCGCGATCGTCATGTCGTTCGTGGCGTGAGTGAATACCGTGGGCCGCACGTAGTATCCCGCCTCGAGTCCCTCGGGCCTGCCCGTACCCCCCGCCGCAAGGTGCGCCCCCTCATCGATTCCCTTCTGGATGAGATCCTGGATCTTCCCGAACTGCACGTCGGAAACGACGGGACCGATCGTGGTCCCGTCGTCCGTGGGGTCGCCGACGACGATGTTCGCCGCTGCGTCCGCCGCGATCTCGGCCGCTTCATCCATCCGGGAGGCGGGGACGAGCATGCGCGAGGGCGCGTTGCACGACTGGCCGGAGTTGCCACACATCCGGCCGACGTCGCGCGCGACCGCCTTCGCGAACCCCTCGTCATCGAGGATGATGTTCGCCGATTTCCCGCCGAGTTCCTGCGCCACGCGCTTCACGGTCGGCGCGGCGGCCCTCGCGACTTCGACGCCCGCACGCGTCGAACCGGTGAAGGACACCATGTCGACGTCGGGGTGTCCAGCGATCGCGGCGCCCACGGTCGGACCGTCGCCGTTCACCAGATTGAACACCCCGGCCGGCACGCCGGCCGCATCGAGAATCTCGGCGAAAATGATTCCGCTGAAGGGCGCGACTTCCGACGGCTTGAGGACCATCGTGCACCCTGCGGCGAGGGCCGGGGCGACCTTGCAGGCGATCTGGTTGGCGGGCCAGTTCCAGGGCGTGATCAGGCCGCACACGCCGACGGCCTCCTTCAGCACCGTGGCCTTTCCGAGCGTCTCCTCGAACTCGTAGTCCTCGAGTACGGCCAGCGTGCTCATGAAGTGCCCGAGCCCCGACGGCGCCTGGGCGCGCGCGGCGAGCGCGGCCGGGGCGCCCATTTCGGCCGTAATCGTGGCGGCCATGTCGGCCAGCCGGGCCTTGTAGGCGTCGATGATCCGGCCGAAGAGCGCGACACGCTCTTCACGGCTCGTCTGCGAGAACGTCGGGAAGGCCGCACGGGCCGCGGCGACTGCGCGGTCGACGTCGGCGACGCCGCCCATGGCGACCTGTCCGATCACCTCCTCGTTGGCCGGATTGATCACGTCGAGCCGATCGGTCGTCGTCGGGTCTACCCATGCGCCGTCGATGTAGAATTTCGCTGCGTTTTTCAAGGCGTTTTCCA
>JBGMQU010000058.1:12080-20108 GCA_048060725.1 Gemmatimonadota bacterium
TTTTCCAGGTTTATGCGTCCCGTGTCGTCGTCGTTCGCTCGCTGCGGCCTGTGCCGCGGCGGGCGGTTGAGTTTGGTGAAGAACTCTGGCGGGTCACGTTACGGTGCCACGGCTCCGGATGCACAGGTCGAGCACGCCCCGTGTCGTGGGGACGCCGGTCGCCGCTATAGTTGTCCCTCGATCCGTCGTCCGCTACGGCCCCGGCCCGGAGCCCCCTGCATGCCAATCCCGAGTTCCTTCGCACGCCCCCTTCTCCTGTCTCTCCTGGTTTCCGCATGCACGTTGGTGGACGGGGGACCCGAGGGGGCCGGCGCGGTCACCGAGAAGGCACTCGAGCAAGCCGGCCCGGACGGAAACTGGCTGACGCACGGGGGGAACTACTACGAGGATCGGTACAGCCTCCTCGATCAGATCACGCCCGAGAACGTCGGGCACTTGGGACTCGTCTGGTCCTACGACTACGAGCTTCGCGGAGGCGTCGAGACCACGCCGCTCGTCGTCGACGGAGTGATGTACGCGACCGGTCCGTGGAGCGTCGTCCACGCGATCGACGCCCGAACGGGACAGCGCCTCTGGCGCCACGATCCCGGCGTTCCACGGCAGCGCGGCCGGCTCGCCTGCTGCGATGTGGTCAATCGGGGAACGGCGGTCTACGAAGGCAAGGTCTTCGTCGGCACGCTCGACGGGCGACTCGTCGCGCTCGACGCCGATACCGGTGAGCCGGTGTGGGACGTCGTGACCGTCGATCAGGGGGCGGCGTACACGATCACGGGAGCCCCCCGGATCGTGAAGGGCAACGTCGTGATCGGAAACGGCGGGGCCGAGTATGGCGTTCGCGGGTACGTCACGGCGTACGACGCCGACGATGGATCGCTCGTCTGGCGCACCTACACCGTGCCCGGCAATCCGGCGGACGGCTTCGAGTCGGAGGCGCTGCGGATGGCGGCCGAGACGTGGTCCGGCGAGTGGTGGGTCGCCGGTGGCGGGGGCACTGCATGGGACGCGATGGCGTACGACCCGGAGCTCGAACTCCTGTACGTCGGGACGGGCAACGGGTCGCCGTGGTCGCGACACCTCCGAAGCCCCGGTGGTGGCGACAATCTCTTTCTCTCCTCGATCCTGGCCCTGCGCGCCGACACCGGCGAGTACGTGTGGCATTTCCAGACTACTCCCGGCGACCACTGGGACTACACGGCCACACAGCCGCTCGTCCTCGCGGACATCGAATTCGATGGCGTTCTCCGGCGCGTCATCATGCAGGCACCCAAGAACGGGTTTTTTTACGTCCTCGATCGTGAAACGGGCGAGTTCCTCTCGGGTGAACCGTACGCGACGCTCAACTGGGCCGAGGCGCTCGACGTCGAGACCGGCCGCCCGACGGAGAACCCGGAGACGTCGGACGGGTCGCAATTCACACTCATCTCGCCGACCCCGCTCGGGGGCCACAACTGGCAGCCCATGGCCTACAACCGCGACGTCGGGCTCGTGTACATCCCGATGCAGGAAGCGTGGACGATGCGGGCCGACGATCCCGAGTGGGTGTACTCGGAGCCCGAGATCACCCAGACCACGATCGGTCTCGTGCCGTGGAACACCGGGACGCTGGGGCGGGCCGCCAACCGGCCGAGCGGCGGTTTCCTGCTCGCGTGGGACCCACGGGCGCAGGAGGCGCGCTGGACGGTCGAACTCGCCGGGTTCTGGAATGGCGGGACGATGACGACCTCGACCGGGCTCGTATTCCAGGGCGGGGGCGATGGACGCTTCGTCGCCTACGACGGATCGAACGGCGATCGATTGTGGGAGGTGTCGACGCGTATCGGCATCCTCGCCGCGCCCGTCACGTATACGGTCGATGGGACGCAGTACGTCACGGTGGCCGCGGGTTGGGGCGGAGCACGAGGACGGAGCAGCGCGCCGTACGGAGACGCCGCCGGTCACGATCAACTCGGCCGGATCTTCACGTTCGCCGTCGGAGGGTCGGCCGAGGTCCCCCTGCCCCCGCCCGTACGCGACCTGTACGTCCCCGATCTCGATCTTCCCACGGACGAGGAGACCCTGGCCGGCGGACAGAAGCTGTACGGCGAGTACTGTGGCATATGCCACGGGTTCGGGGGCGGATCGACCGGAGCCATGCCCAACCTGCACCGCGCCACGGGGCTGACCCACCGCAACTTCAACAGAATCGTGCTCGAGGGAATCCGGGAGGAGGAAGGCATGCCCTCCTACGCAGAGGTGCTCGACGACGAGCAGGTGACGCAGATTCATGCGTACGTCGTATCACGCGCGCGTGCCGCTGTGGCCGCGCAGAAGCAGTAGGAGCTGCTGCCAGACCCTGGAGCAACTCCGAACCAACAGAAAAGCGAGAGAATGATGAGACAACGTGCCCTTCTGGCCAGCCTCGCCGTCGGCGTCGCCTTCGCCGCCGCGTCCGATCTGTCCGCGCAGCGTTCCTACGTCGGTGGTCGGTCCGCAGACGGTGAGGAACTCCCGTTCAGCCAGGCTGTCTGGATCGATGACACACTGTATCTGTCGGGGATGATCGGTCTCGCCGATGGCGGCGTCCCCGACACCGCGGCCGAGGAGGCCACGAACGTCATGAACAGCATTCAGCGAGTGCTGGAGAGCGAGGGCCTCACGATGGATCACCTCGTCAGTGTCCAGGTATTTTCCTCGGATGTATCGGACTATCAAGCATTTAACGACGTTTATCGCACGTATTTTACGAAGATGTTTCCCGCGCGCGCGTTCATCGGAGCCGGCACCCTGCTCTTCGAGGCACGCTTCGAGGTTCAGGCCGTGGCGTCCCGGAAGTAGCCCGGCGAGCCTCGGCGACGGACGGTAGCGGAAGCCCGAACCGTGGAGATCCGCGAGGCCGGCGTATTCGTCCCGTACTGGATGGGGATCCGGAAACGGACGCGGCGCATCATCGACTGCGTGCCGCGCGACCGTTTCGACTGGTCGCACCAGGCGGGCGCATGGACCTTCGCGGATCTCGTTCGCCACCTGGCGGCGGCAGAACGCTGGATGTTCGCGGAGAACGCGCAGGGCCGACCGAGTCGCTATCCGGGGTGCGGCCCCGAGCATGCCGACGGTCCAGACGCGGTCCTCGAATACCTCGATCAGCTTCATGGAGCGTCCTGCGAAATCTTCGCTTCGCTCACTCCCGACGATTTGAGCGCGAAGTGCGAGACGCCGGGCGGGACGCAGATCACGGTCTGGAAGTGGCTCAGGGCGATGGTGGAGCACGAGGTGCACCACCGCGGTCAGATCTATCTGATGCTGGGTATTCTCGAGGTCGATACGCCACCGCTCTACGGATTGACCGAAGAAGAAGTGGAGGCCCGAAGCATCGGATAAGCCGGGGGGCGGGGCCGACGCTTACATGCTGAACGCTGAGCACGGAATTGTGGGCGACTTTCGCGAGTTTTCGACGGCGCCTCCAGATCGATTCGAAGCGATTCGGGATCTACTCCAGGCACGGGAGCAGACATGAACCGAAGTCGATGCGCAGTCGCCGAGACCGCCGTGCGGGCAACCGCTCGAGCCATCGTCCGCGCCGGAGTCCGCGGCATCGCCCTCGCGACGAGTCTCGCCGTGGGAGTCGGCCCCGTCGCCGGCCAGCAGGCGGGCCAACTGACGATCACTTCCATGGCGACCGAGCTGGACGACGGCTCCAGCTACGCGTTCGAGAAGGGGAAGTTGCTCGTCCCGCAAAACCGCGACGACCCGGACGGACCGGTGTTCGAGCTCGAGTTCTACCGATTCCCCGCGCTGCCCGGCGCGAACCCGGACACCCCCCCGATCTTCCACCTGAACGGAGGGCCCGGGTGGCCGGGGTTCGGAAACCAACCCCGGCAAGCCGCGTTTCTCGAGGGAAACGTGTTTCCGCGGGCCCGCCACGCCGACCTGGTGTTCGTCGGCCAGCGCGGGATCGGAACGTCGGGACCGAACACCCTATGCCGGGGCGCCCGGCCTCCGCGCGCGGACGAGCCGTTCGATATGGACGGGTTGCTGAAACGCTCGGTGGAGGCGGCCGCCGCATGTCGTGAGCGCTGGGAGGACGAGGGCGTGGATTTGACCGGCATCACCGTGATCGAGGCCGCCGCCGATGTTCGCGATGTCGTCGAGGCGCTGGGGTACGACAGGGTCCAGATCCACGGCGGAAGCTTCGGGTCACACTGGGGGATGGCGGTTATGCGTTACCACCCCGAAATCGTCGCCCGGGCACTCCTCACCGGGATGGAGGGGCCGGATCACACATACGACATGCCCGGCTGGATTCTCATGGCGCTCGAGCGCATGGCGGCCGATGCGGAGGCCTCGGGCGTGTTCGGCGGGCGTCTCCCGGAAGGCGGCATTCTCGCCGGGTTCCGCCGGGTGATCGCCGAGGCCGACGCCTCACCGATCCGGCTCGCGCTTCCCCGGCCAAACGGCGACTCGACGATCGTGGACCTGGCGGCCGACGACGTCCGGGGTCTCTGGGGCGGATACACGAACATGCGGAGCGGGCACCGCGCGCGGGCCTGGGCGGCCGACATGATACGTCTCGCCGAAGGAGACTTTTCGGGTGCGAGGAGCGCCGTTCTCAGACGTCGCTTCGGAGCGGCCGGGCTGCCGACAGCGGCGTTCTTCATGCTCGACTGTGGCTCCGGCATCAGCTCGATCCGCCTCGAGCGGCTCCTCGGCGACCCGGCGGCCGAGGTCGTCGGTCCGCTCGGCCGCTTCTACGAGACCCTCTGTCCCGTATGGGACGCGGATCTGGGCGAGGCCTTCCGGCAGAACTTCGATACCGACATCCCGACGGTCATCGTTCACGGAAACTGGGATCTCTCCACGCCGCTCGAGAACGCCGAAGAGCTCAGGCCATATTTCAAAAACCACCGCTTCGTCCTGGTCGAAAGGGGGACGCACGGGGCACTGGGCGAGGCACTTCGAACCTCCGAGGAGTTCCGCGCGGCGCTGGACGCGTACATGGCGACGGGCGACAGATCCGGGTTCCCCGACTCCGTGACGCTGCCCATCGACTGGGAACCGGCGCCGACGCGGTAACCGGCCGGCGCCGACGCGGTAACCGGCCGGCGCCGACCTCGGCGGGTTCTCGGCGCCCTCCTCGCACGCTAGCTCCGGGCGACCCTGGAGGCCCCGAACAGGACGCCGACGATCCCGATGATCGGATTGCTCCACCGGACCCATGCGGGCGGCCGTACCGTGCTCATCGCATCCCCCATTGAGACGTCACCGGTGCGTATGGTCTCGGCGACGCCGGGATCGGGGAGGGCGGACACGATGCCCAGCACGACGATCAGACCCACCAACAGATAGACGGCGGTCCGGTCTTTACCGACGCGCGCACATACCATCCCCCCGGCGACGGCCGCGACGAGGCCGACGACGATCATGAGCGCCGACCAGGTCATGGAGACGTCCCACGATCCGGGTAGAAGCGCGCCGTCGGCACCCAGAAGCAGCCACCCGAGCGTCATTCCGACAAAGACGACCGCGAACATCACGATGTACCCTGCGACTGCACCGCCGATGTTCTTCAGCATACGCGCCTTCCTTCTGGAGTCTCTCCCGACTCGAAGCTCCGGCACCGTGCCACGCCGGCGCAAGCACACGGGCGACCCACCGAACGGTCTCACGCCGGTGGGGCACGAACGTTGTCCAGGTGGCGAGACCGCTTCACCGGCCACAGACGCCCGCTGGAGTCGGTGTTCCCCGGGGCTGTGGCGCCTACGACGCGATCCGCCATACTTCTTCAGCTCCCTCCCGGAGAAAGCGAGTTCGATGACCGACCTTTCACGTGAAGACCTCGAGGCCCTCCGGTTCCCGACCGGTCGCTTCCGCTTCCCCGCGTCCCCCGTCGCCCTCGCCACGCGCGCCGACATGCTGTCGGCGATCGCGAACACCCCGGCGGCGATGCGACGCGCGGTGGAGGGTTTGAACGACGAACAGCTCGACACACGGTACCGCCCCGACGGATGGACCCTGCGGCAGGTGGTTCACCATGTCGCGGACAGCCACATCAACTCGTATTGCCGGTTCAAGCTGGCGGTGACCGAAGATCACCCCACGATCCGCGGCTACGACCAGGACGGTTGGGGCGCGCAGACCGATGCGCGGACCGACGACGTCGAACGTTCGCTGGCCATTCTCGACAGCCTCCATGAGCGATGGATCGGCTGGCTCCGCACGCTCACCGATGAGCAGTGGGCCCGCACCTTCCATCACCCGGAGGCGGGCGACCTGGTTCTCGACCAGCTGCTCGCGCTCTACGCATGGCACGGCCCGCACCATGTGGCGCACATCACCGGCATGCGTGAGCGCATGGGCTGGTAGCCCTCTCCGCGGGCGAATCGCACGACCCTTGTGGGCGGCCCGCCACCCCGCATCATGTGTCCCGGTCTCCTGATGCGGAGTCTGCATGACCTGGATGCAGGAACATTGGATCGCCCTGGTGCTGCTCGGCCTCTACGGGCTGATGCTCCTCCGTCACGCGATCGAAGGTCGGCGAGAGACCGAGGGGCGGGCCGACTACTACGTCGGCGGCCGCTCGATGGGGGGCGTCGTGATCGGCCTCTCCTTCTTCGCGACCTATTCGAGCACCAACAGTTTCGTCGGGTTTGCGGGGCAGGCCTACACGTATGGAGCGCCGTGGCTCCTGCTCGCGCCGGGCGTCGTGATCTTCTGTTTCGCGGCATGGCTGTGGATCGCACCGCGCCTGCGCGCCTTCACCGGCGAAGTCGACTCGGTCACCCTCGCCGATTACATCGGGTTCCGATTCGAGAGCACGCCGGCCCGGACGACGGCGGCGCTGCTCGTGATCTTTTCGAGCTTCCTCTACATGACCGCGGTCTTCAAGGGAATCGGGAATCTCCTCGAAATCTTTCTCGACATGCCCTACCTCGTGGCGATCGTGATCGTGTTTCTCGTGGTCATGGGGTACACAGCGGTGGGCGGGTTCATCTCCGTCGTGAAAACCGACGCCGTCCAGGGCGTCGTGATGGTGGCGGCAGGCATCCTGCTCTTCTGGGGAACCGTGAACGCGGCCGGCGGACTCGACGCGCTCGAGCTGGTGAAGAACGCGCCGGCCACATCGGGTCTCTTCCGGTGGGACGCGGCGATGCCCTTCCCCGTCCTCATCGGCATCGTCGTCGCGGGCACCTTGAAGTTCATCGTGGACCCGCGGCAACTGTCCCGCTTCTACGCGCTCGCCGATCAACGGGCCGTGCGCCGCGGCCTATGGGTGTCGACCGGGGCCTTCCTGCTCGTCTACTCGATGATCCTCCCGATCGGCCTGTACGCACACGCCATTCTCGGAAGCGGGATGACGGAAACGGACCTCGTCGTCCCGACCCTGCTGGGAGAGGCGAACATCCTCCCCGCGCTCCCCGCTGCAATCGTCGTGGTCGCGATGCTCGCGGCGGCGATGTCGTCGTTGGACAGTGTCCTCCTGGTGATGGCGTCGACCTGGGAGCGCGACGTCATGTCGCTGTTCAAGAAGATCAGCGATCAGCAAGCGGTCACCGAGACCCGGCGTTGGGTCGTCGTCTTTTCGGTGATCACCGCCGTGATCGCGTTCAATCCGCCCGGCAGCATCGTCGATCTGACCGCGTTTTCCGGGAGCCTGTACGCCGCATGCTTCTTCCCGGCGATCGTGTTCGGCCTCTATTGGAAGCGCGGTACGGGGACGGCCGTGATGGCCTCGTTCGTGTCGGGCGTTCTGGTTCTCGTTTCCTGGGACCAGCTACCGTTCGGCGGCCTCGTCCACGAGGTCTTCCCTGCGATGGCGATTTCGACGTTTCTGTACGTCGCGTTCTCTATGCGGGCGCCACCGCTCAGCGTGGCCGCGCGACTCGACGCGAGACTCTCCGACACGTGACGTACAGGCGGCCGTAAAGAAAGGGAACGCACCGTGATGACTGAAGCGGGAACCGTACGCGTCGACCTCTCGAAGAAGATCGACGCTCACGTCGAGACCGTGTGGGGCATCGTGTCGACTCCGGAGGGATTCGGCGCCTGGATGGG
>JBGMQU010000059.1:0-13486 GCA_048060725.1 Gemmatimonadota bacterium
GACCCCCCTGCGCCGATCACCATGAATGACGTGGGCAAGCACGTACGACGGTTACGGCGGCACAGCCCCGTCTCCATCGTTGATACTCCTCCGAGTAGCTACGGCTACGCGTTCGTCGTATCGCCTTGGATCCGGGGCTGTGTCGCCGTAACGTGACCCGCAGGGGTTCTTCAGCACCCTCCTAGAAGGCTGTTGAAGGTGAAGGAGTATGGTGGGTCGTGCGCGGGGGTCTCGAATACGATAGGGACGCAGTGTGAAGCTGTCGGAGATGTCGGTGAAGCGACCGGTACTCGCGAGCATGATGAGCGCCACGATCGTGCTATTCGGGGTACTCGCGTTCCAACGACTCTCGGTGCGGGAGTTTCCGGACATCGACGCGCCGATCATCTCGGTCAGCGTGTCGCTCCCCGGCGCGAACGCCCGCGTGATGGAGTCGACTGTCACGGACGTTCTTGAAGAGGAACTCGCCACGATCGAGGGTCTTCGCACGCTCACGAGCACGAGCAGGGAGACCAATTCGAGCGTGGTGCTCGAGTTCCAACTCAGCCGCGACCTCGAGGCCGCCGCGAACGACGTTCGAGACAAGGTGGCCAGAGTCCGCGGTCGGCTTCCGCAACAGATTCTCGAGCCGGTCGTCGAGAAACAGGATGCCGACGCGCAGCCCTTCATGTGGCTCGCGCTCCAGGGCGCGAACTACACGTTGCAGCAGCTCTCCGACATCGCCGACCGGCAGGTGAAGACCCGGCTACAGAGCCTCCCGGGGGTGGGTGGGTCACAGGTGTATGGTGAGCGGCGATACGCCATGCGCGTGTGGCTGCGGTCGCGGGACCTGGTCGCCCGTGAGTTGACCGTACAGGACGTCGAGAACGCGATCCGGAGCCGGAACGTCGAGGTTCCGGCAGGCCGAATCGAGTCGACCGACCGCGAGTTCTCGGTTCGCTCTCTCGGCGAGCTGAAGACGGCCGAGGAGTTCGGCGAACTCGTCATATCGTCCGAGGACGGACGGGTCGTCCGCCTCAAGGACGTCGCCCGCGTCGAGCTCGGGTCCGAGAATTATCGGTCGGCCATGCGATGGAACGGGGAAGCGGCGGTCGGCGTCGGTGTGGTCCGTCAGTCGAGGGCCAACCTCATCGAGGCGGCGGACGCGGTAATGGATGAGTTGCCCGCCATCCGACAATCGCTGCCGCCCGGCGTGAGCCTCGAGGTCGCGTTCGACGGCGCGGACTTCGTGAGGGCTTCGATCCGGGAGGCGCAGGAGACGCTCGTGCTCGCGGCGCTCCTCGTCGTGGTCATCATCTTCGTATTCCTCCGGAATCTCCGCGCCACGTTGATCCCCGGCCTCGCGATACCGACATCGATCATCGCCGCGTTCGGGGTGATGTACGTGCTGGGATTCACGATCAACAACCTGACGTTGCTCGCGCTCATTCTGGCCATCGGAATCGTGGTGGACGACGCGATCATCGTCCTCGAGAACGCGTATCGTCACCAGGAAGAGCTGGGCAAGGACCCGACGACGGCCGCGATCGATGGTACGCGAGAGATCGCCTTTGCGGTGATCGTCACGACCGTCGCGCTCGTTGCCGTGTTTTCTCCCCTCGCGTTCCTGCAGGGGAACACCGGCCGGTTGTTCAACGAGTTCGGCATCGCGATGGCCGGCGCGGTCGTCGTGTCGTCGTTCGTCGCGCTGAGCCTCACGCCCATGCTGTGCGCGAAGATCCTGCGCGTCCACCGGAATCACGGTGCTCTCTACAACACCCTCGAGCGCGGTTTCGACGGGCTTACGAGGGGGTACGCGCGCGCCCTCGGGATCGCGATCAGGCACCGATTCCTCGTGATCCTCGCCGCCCTGGGCACCGTCGGGCTGGCGGTCGTGACATTCTCGGCCCTGGAACGCGAATTCGTGCCCGCGGACGACCGCGACATGTTCATGGTCATCACGGTCGCCCCGGAGGGGTCTACGCTGGAGTACACGGACGCCTACCAGCGAGAAGTCGAAGCCGTGCTGGCTCGTGTGCCCGAGGTCGAAGGCTACTTCACGGTCGTCGGATTCGGCGGAAACGTGACGAGCGGGATGGCGTTCGTGGGCCTCCAGCCGATCGACGAGCGTGAGCGGGGCGCCGCCGAGATCCTCGATCAGGTGCGCCCGCAGCTCTTCATGATCCCGGGTGTGTTCGCGTTCGCCACCAATCCCCCTGCCATCCAGACGGATTTTCGCGGGTCCCAGGTGGGGTTCGTCGTGCGGCACCCGAACTATGATTCGCTGACGGCGACGCTCACGCGGCTTGTGCCGCGGGCAAGACAGATTCCGGCGCTGATCAACGTCGATACCGATCTGAAGCTGCGGAAGCCCGAGTTGACGGTGAAGTTCGATCGCGACCGCGCGGAGGATCTCGGTGTTCCCGTCGCCGATGTCGCGAACACGCTTCAGACGATGCTCGGAGAGCGGCGCGTCAGTACGTTCACGCAGAACAACAAGCTGTACGAGGTCATGATGCGTCTCGAGGCCGACGAGCGGGCGACGCCGAGCGACATCCGGGGGATACAGGTGCGCGGCCGTGATGGGCAGCTCGTCCAGCTGGATCAACTGGCCACGGTCGAAGAGGGGATCGGTCCGGTCGCGCTCGCACACTACGATCGCATGCGGTCGTTTACGCTCACGGCCAGCGTCGCGCCGGGGTTCACTCTCGGCGAGGCGCTCGACAGTCTCTATGCGGTGGGCGACCAGATTTTCCCGCAGGGGACGGAAATCGCGCTCTCAGGAGAGTCGCGCGAGCTGGAGGAGAGCGGAAACGCGCTCTTCTTCGCGTTCGGGCTCGCCATCATCGTCGTGTTCATGGTGCTCGCGGCGCAGTTCGAGTCGCTGATCCACCCCTTCACCGTCCTGCTCGCAGTGCCCCTGTCGGTCACGGGCGCGCTCGTGACGCTGTATCTGGCCGGCTCCACCCTGAACCTGTACAGCCAGATCGGGATGATCCTGCTGATCGGGCTGGTGACCAAGAACTCGATCCTGCTGGTGGAGTACGCCAATCAATTGCGCGCCCGCGGGCGGGAGGTCGTCGACGCCATGATGGAGGCGGGGCAGATCCGACTCCGCCCGATCCTCATGACCGCCGTCGCGACGGTCGCCGGCGCCATGCCCATCGCGCTCGGGCTGGGGTCGGGGGCGGCGAGTCGCCGCCCGCTCGGTTACGCGATCGTCGGGGGTCTCACGTTCTCCACGTTGCTCACGCTCTTCCTCGTCCCCGTCGTGTGGATCATGCTCGAGCGGGTGCGCCAGCGCCGCCGGGAACGCAGGATCGTGGCGGTTCCGGTTCCCGCGGGCCTGACCCCGGCCACTGCGGGCCTGAGCCCGTCGACCGCCGGTATCACGCCGCCCGGCGCCTGGTCCGACGCGCCGTCACGGGCGTCCGGTGTGTCGCCGGACCCCGGTGTGCCGCACGGCCCCGGAGGGTCGGGGTGAGCCGACACCTGGCGACCGCCCTGTTCGTCGCGGGAGTGATCGGCGGTCACATGCCCGTCGCGGGTCAGGCGCCGCGGTCGGACGCGTCGCTCGAGGTCGTCACGCTCGATGACGCGATCCGACGGGCGACCCGCTTCGACCCGGAGTACATCCGTGCGCTGGGCCGGATCAACAACGCGCAGTGGTCCCGCACCGCGGCGATCACGCAGTTCGTGGTGCCCGCGATCGCAGCGACCGGGAGCTACTCGAAGTTCTCCACGGCGTTCTTCAACATTGGTACGGGGGAGCTGGCCACTCAGATCGTCCAGGCGGCGGTGCGGGGGGATCTGACGCTGTTCGACGGCTTCGGCCGGGTTTCGGAACTGAAGCGCAGCAACGCCGACGTGGACGCCTCGATCGCCACCGAAGTCCTCCAACTGTACCAGACCGCGCTCGACACCGAGACCGACTACTACGACGTCCTCGCCCGAAAGGAACTCGTGAGGGTGGCGACCGAGCGGCTCGAACGGGCGGAAGAGCAGTTGTCGGTGGCGCGATCGAGGGTGCTGACGGGTGCGGCGGTTCAGTCAGACTCGCTGCAACTCGTGCTCGAGGTCACGCGCGGCCTCGTCGATCGACTGACCGAAGAGGCGCAGCTCCGGGTCGCGCAGTTCCAGCTCGGGCGACGGGTCGGAGCGCCAACCGCGGTGGATGCGGCACCGTTCGACGCTTCCGATATGCGGGCACTTCCGCTCACGGAGGAGCAGGCGATCGCCGAGGCGCTGTCGGCGGGTCCGGACTACCAGATCGCCGAGGCGGAGGAGCGCCGGGCCGAGTCGGCGCTGGGCGTCCAGCGGTCACAGTACCTGCCCGAAATAAGCCTGTTCGGCCAACTCAGTGCCTTCGACACGAAGATCTTCCCCTCCGCGACCGTTCGGTCCTCGTACGGAGTGAGCGTTTCCGTGCCGATCTGGACCGGGGGTCAGCGCGAGGTACAGCTCTCTCAGGCGCGGGTCGAACGCGACGTCGCGCGTGCCGTCCGGGAAGACATCGAGCGGGGCGTACGTCGCGACGTGGCTCAGGCCTACGCGACCTACGTGACGGCTCGCGCGGTGGCGATCCTGGAGCAGCAGGCCGTTGCCGTCTCGAGGGAGAACCTGCGGGTGCAGGACAATCGGTACCGCAGTGGCGCGACGACGATCCTCGACCTGTTGACGGCGCAGGGGGATTTGACGGACGCTGAAGCGCGGCTGGTTCAGGCGAGATACACGACGTGGTTGGCGCTGGCCGGGCTGGAGTCCCTGCTCGGGCGCCGCCTGTACGATGATAGAATGGAGCCATGAAACCGAACTATTCAGCGTGGCTGCTCGCCGGTGCGCTCGCGGCATGCGGTGGAGACGCGGAGGACGCCGCCGACGGTCGCGGGGGCCCAGGCCGCGGTCCCCCCGCGATGCCCGTAGACGTGGCGGTCGCGATCTCGGACACCGTGCGCGAGGAATTGGTCGCAACCGGTGAAATCGAAGCCGTTCAGCAGATCGAGCTGCGGCCCGAGGTCGATGGTCGGATCGTCCGCATCCTCGTGAGGGAAGGGTCCGAAGTCAGGCGCGGCACGGGCCTGTTCAAGGTGGACGACGCCGAGTTGCAGGCGCAGGTGGCGAGGCTCGAGGCCGAGCGTGATCTGGCCCGTCAGGCGCTGGACCGCGCTCGCGCCCTTCTCGAGGCCGACGCGGCGTCCGACGCGGAGTTCGAGCAGGCCGAGGCTCGTGCGCGCAGCACGCAGGCCGAGCTCGATCTCGAAGAGGTGCGTCTCGATCGGACGCTCGTCCGCGCTCCGTTTTCGGGCGTCGTGGGGGAGCGCACTGTGAGCCTGGGCGACTACGTCACGTCAGCTTCGTCGCTGGTCACGCTGCAGACGGTCGATCCGCAGCGCGCGTCGTTCGCCGTGCCCGAGCGATACGCGCGGAGTCTGGCCCTGGGACAGGTCGTGGCCTTTTCCGTGGCGGCCATGCCCGATCGGGAGTTTGTGGGCGAGGTCGATTTCGTCGATCCGCGGGTCGAGTTGCCGGGACGGACGATCCGAGTGAAAGCCAGGGTGGCGAACCCCGACCGAATCCTGCAGACCGGGATGTTCATCGAGGTTCGACTGTCGACTGAGATACGGCCAGACGCAGTACTGGTCCCGGAGACTGCGGTGGTTCGACTGGACGCGGGGCCTGTGGTCTGGGTCATCGGATCCAGCGGCCAGGCGTTCCGGCGGCCGATCGAGCTCGGGATAAGACGGCCCGGGTGGGCGGAGATCGTATCAGGTGTCGAAGCCGGGGAAACCGTGATCGTCGCGGGGATGGAGCGACTGTTCGAGGGGGCGCCGGTCATGCCGCGTCAGGAAATAGACGTGGGAAGCGGCGGCCCATCTCGCGCCGGTGCACCCGGCGCCGATGCACCTGGCGCGGGCGGGACCGGGCTGGATGGTGAGCCCCCGGTCGGCGATGACCCGCCGGACTCGACGGCCGCGACTCACCGCTAGGGCTGGCGGTCCGGAGGCAGTTCGCAGTTGTCGCGTTCCCGTGTGTCCGCCAGCGCGGCGATCTTCCAGCCCTCGTCCGTCTGCGTAAGGATCAGCGCGTCGATGCCGCAGTGCGAGAACGTGCCATCCAGGTAGAACGCGTATTTGATCCATACCGTCGCCAGATGGTCGCGGATCTGGACGATCGGATCCCAGTACGGCTCGTCCCAGGGCTGCGTCGCGCTCCCCACCATCGTGGCGAAGTCGTCGACCGACAGATAGCTGGTCTGCGGAGAGCCATCGGGGCCCTCGGTACCGATCAGGAGAGCGCCGTCCACGAAGGCCGAGCGGACCATGTCTGCATCGTTCGCCCGCATGCCATCGAACAGCCGGTCGACGACCGCCATGACGGCGGCCTCCTCGTCACCTGCCTGGGCCTCTACATCTGTTGCCGCCACCCCGAGAACCCACACCAGCGACATCGTCGCGAGCATTCCAGCGCGGGCAGGCCTGGTGAGAGCGTGGGCCTGTGCGAGTGCCGTCGTGCCGATCCGTGGTGCGTACGAACCCATGTGCGTAACCATGTGCGTGACTCCGGTTGCGGCGGCCGGTTCTGTGGTGCCCGTCACCACGATGTTACCTTCGCGCGCGTCCTTCAACGCCTCGACCATCTGTAACCACTGGTTTCGATGCTCATTGGCCGCTTCGGGTTGCTCGAATGAGCCCGCGTCGCGAAGTGAAACCGTCACTCGGAACACACGTCGGCGACCCCGGGTCGAGCGGCCTCGGTACATTCGAAGGTGTGTTCACACCGTCGATCCTGACAATCCTCGGCGTCATAATGTATCTGCGGCTCGGCTGGGTCGTGGGGACGGTCGGGGTGGCGGGGACGCTACTGATCGTCACGATCGCGACGAGCATCACCTTCCTCACCAGCCTCTCGGTCGCCGCCATCGCGACCGATCAGCGCGTCCGCACGGGGGGCGCGTACTACATGATTAGCCGCTCGCTCGGTCTGGAGGCGGGCGGCGCCATCGGTATCCCCCTTTTCCTCGCGCAGAGTCTATCGGTTCCGCTGTACACGCTCGGGTTCGCCGAGAGCCTCGTCAATGTATTCCCCGTGTTCGATGTGCGAGTCGTTGGTGTGATCGTGACCATCCTGGTCGGGGGTCTGGCGCTCACATCCGCCAGGATCGCGTTGCGGTCCCAGTACATCATCATGGGGTTCATCGCGCTGTCGCTGATCTTGCTGGTGCTCGGGAGCCCGGTCGGCCCGCCAGCCCACGCAACGACGGCGATTTCCGACCCCGACCCCGGTTTCTGGGTCGTGTTCGCCGTCTTTTTCCCCGCCGTGACGGGGATCATGGCGGGAGTCAACCTGTCCGGAGACCTGAAAGACTCTTCCCGATCCATCCCGCGCGGGACGTTCGCGGCCATCGCCGTCGGATACGTGATCTACATGACGCTTCCGGTGCTGCTGGCGGCCCGCGCCGACCCCGAGACGCTGGTGGCGGACGAGCTCGTGATGCGTCGGATCGCCGCATGGGGGCCGGCGATCCTGCTCGGCGTGTGGGGCGCGACGCTCTCGAGCGCGGTCGGATCGATCCTGGGGGCCCCACGCGTCCTCCAGGCACTGGCCCGTGACGGGGTGTTGCCTCCCGGTTTGCGCTGGCTGGGGAAAGGCAGCGGCCCCGACGACACCCCACGTCTCGGGACGGCATTCACGATCGCGATCGGGGTCGTCTCCGTGTGGTTGCTCGATCTCAACTCGATCGCCCCCGTTCTCACGATGTTCTTCCTCACCACCTACGGTGTCCTGAACGTCGCGGCCGGAGTAGAACGCTTCGTCGAAAGCCCCTCGTTCCGGCCGACGTTCCGCGTCCACTGGTCGCTGTCGCTGCTCGGCGCGGTGCTCTGTGTCGCGGTGATGTTCGTGATCAACGGGGTGGCGACCATTGTCGCGGGCCTCTTCGTGTCGGGCGTGTTCATCTGGCTCGAACGCCGCGAGATGACCGTCGCCTGGGGGGACGTGCGGCGGGGCATCTGGCTGGCGGTCATTCGTGCCGGCCTGATGCGAGTGCGTCCGGCAGCCGACCCCAAGAACTGGCGACCTCACCTCCTCGTGCTCTCGGGATCGCCGACCCGCCGCTGGCACCTGATCGATCTGGCCAGTTCGCTCGGACACAATCGCGCACTGATGACTGTGGCCACCGTCGTACCGGTGCGCTCGTTCACACCCGATCGGCAACGGCAGCTCGAGGTGAGCATGCGCGACTACCTCGGTCGGCGAGGCGTGCAGTCACTCGTCCGCGTGATCCCCGCGCGCAACCCGTTTTCTGGAGCCGAACGGCTGGTCGAGACGTACGGGCTGGGGCCGCTCACGCCGAACACGGTCCTGATCGGCGACACGAGCGATGACAGCCACCACCGCCGCTTCGCGAAGATGATCCAGTTCTTCCATGGCGCGCGACGCAACGTCATCATCGTGCACGATCCCGACGAGCGTGGGTTCGGCCGCCGCCGCAGGATCGACGTCTGGTGGGGGGGGCTCAGGGGGAACGGCGGCCTGATGACGATTCTCGCGTACCTCTTGCAATCCAGCCTGAACTGGAGGGGTGTGGAGGTTCGTCTGAAGATGGCGGTCGCGACCGAGGAGGCGGCGCGCGGCGCCTTCGAAAACGTGGAGCAACTCGTCGATCAGATGCGAACCGGCGCCACGCCGGAAGTCGTGGTGATCGGAGACCGTACGTTCGACGCGGTCCTCCGCGACTCGTCGAGCGACGCGGATCTGGTGCTGCTGGGGATGGCCGAGCCCGACGAGAATTTCGTCGACTACCTGGCGGGTCTCCGGCAACGGACGGCGGGTCTCCCCTCTACCCTCTACGTGCTGGGCGCGGAGGAGATCGGATACAGCGACGTGCTCAGGTAGGGCCGTGCGGGCTGGAGCGTCCGGCCCTACTCCCAGTTGCGGGGGTCGCCCATGCTCTCCGGCTCGTCCCACGTCTGAGCCCAGAACTCGTCTTCGTGAGATCGGATCTCGTCGACATCGATGGGCTCGACGTCCTCCCGGTCGATTCGCCCCGTGGCTTCGATCTGGCGGATCATGCCGTCGCTGAGCCCCCTGCGGCCCCGCTCACCGCGTCGCGAGAGGATCCCCGCGACGAGCACGAGGATTCCCATCCCGATCCAGAGCATGTCATTCATGACGGAGTATGTGGGGTCATGGCGCCGGACGCACGAAGGCCGGCCCGGGCGACCCCTGCCCTCCGTCGTACTACGCCGGAACTATCTGCCCATGCGGGCCAGGTCGGCCTCGGCGGCGACATACCCGAACGAGGCCCACTGCCCGGTCTGGAGCACCTGCTCCAGCGCCGTGACCGCCTCGTCGGTCTGCCCGTTGTAAAGGAGCCAGTTGGCGACTCCGTACCCGACCGTGGCGCTCCCGAGCGCGTCGTCCTGCCCGCCCCACAGCGACTCCGCGTCGAGCTCTCCCCTGTACATGAGCAGGAGGTCGTGATAGCTGGTGTTCTCGAACACTTCGAGGTCAGCCGTGATCGGCTCGAGAACCGCTGCCGCTTCGTCATCTCGGCCCAAACGTCGCAGTGCCATGTAGCGCCAGTTCGAGATCGCGACCAGCTGATCGGGGGTCGTCGTCACGTCCATGTAGCGTCGGTACGAATCCAGGGCATCCTCGAAGTCGCCCAGGAGGTATTGGGCGAGGCCGTAGTGATACCAGATGTTCGACTGGAGGGTGCTCGTGGGGATGCCGCGCGCGTTGGGCAGGCCGTCGGGCTCCACCTCGTCGGGCCGTCCATCGATCACCGTAGCCGCGCGCGCGAAGTCGGCGATCGCGTCATTGAAGCGCCTCGTGCTGATGTACCGGTGACCCCGGTGACGGTACATGCGGGCGTCGTCCGGGTGCTCTTCGATCCCGCGCGAGAACACGCGGATGGCCTCCCGGTATCTCTGCAGGTATCCGAGTCGGCGGCCGTACCAGACCAACGCGTCCGCATCGTCCGGGTTCGCCTCGTATTCGGCAAGAGCCGCTTCAAGGTCGGCGGTCAGCCCGGGCTCCGCGGCGGCGGCAACAGACGCTCGCAGCGTGTCGCCCAATAACGAAATGGCCTGAACGTCGTCGGGAAGGGAGGCGTCGGCCGTCGTCGCCGGCTCGCGGTCCTCCGCCGTCTCTCCCTCGCCGGGGTCGGTTCCACAGCCGAGAAGGCCCACCACCACGATCCCCGAAAGGACTCGAGCGATCCGGCGCGGATCTGAAGCGGCGGCGGTCAAACCGGTGAGCGGGTGGGCGAGCGGGCGGGTCTTCATCAGGGGCCTCCGAGTGCGTGTCGAAACCGTCGCAAAACCTGTGGGCGTTCCGTTCCGTATGATTCCGGGCGGGAACGGGTCACCGTGACGGCCGCGTGTTGCGCGGTCCCCTTTCCCGACATGAAACAAACCCGACAGAAAGGCCCATAACATGACGGATGATACGACCGAAGCAGTCGAAACCGAGACGGTGACCGAAGAGCACAAGGTGAAGGGAGACAACCTCGTCGCCAAGGTCAAGGAGTTGATCCGGGAAGGGAACATCCGGCGGATCACGATCCGAAACGACGATGGCAAGGAACTGGTCGAGATTCCGCTCACGATCGGCGTGGTGGGTACGCTGCTCCTGCCGGCCTGGGCCGCGATCGGCGCCATCGCCGCGCTCGTAACGAACTGCTCGATCGTCGTGGAACGACGCGAAGACGACTAAGGCCCGCTTCTCGGCAGCCTCCTGAGCGGTTGCCCCCGGATCGTCGATCCGGGGGCCTTTCGCCTGGCGCCCTTTCGCCTGGCGCCCTTCCAACTCCGGCGTGCGGCTTAGCACCAGCGAACGCGCACACGGTACTCGACCGTCACTTCGCCGCGCGCATCGATGTCCACGTCGAACCGGAACGTGTGTGCGTCGACCTTCGTCGCGCGGTGGCTCGACCTCAGGATGTCCCAGTCGCCGCCGATCGGCTCGACCACCTGGACCGTCACGTCCTCGTCCTTGTGGTTGCGCAGGTCCACCTCCCACGTGGACTCCGAGACGCACCCCGACAGAACCGTGTAGTCCATCTGGCGCCGGTCGCCGACCACGTCGAACGCTTCACCCATCTTGATACGCACCGTTTCGTCTCGGGGCGTGTGGTCGATGCGATCCTCTCCGATGAACTGCTGCGCGCCGGAGGCGTCTTCCTTGTACACGCGGACGGTGCCGGCGGGTAGCGGCATGCCGAGCCGGTTGGCTTCGGAGTTCTCGAAGTCCAGGTAGACGCCGACTTTCTGGTTCGACATCACCTGACCGTAGGCGGCCCGGTAGTAATACGCGGCCCCGTAAAAGATCAACTGCTTGTCGACGCCGAACCCGGACGCTTCGAGCAGAGTCACCTGCTTTTGCTCGTTGTTCCTGACCGTCGTCGGCCGGGCCAGCGTGTACAGGTGATACTCGAAGAAGCCTTCCTCGGTGAACGCCGCCCGGTCTTCCTCGACCTGCATCTGGCCGGCCAGCGACGCTCGTTTCATCATCTCGTCGCGGCCACCCAACCGCTGGACATCGCCCGCGACGAGCTTGAGGCGAGCGTTTTCGTACGTCGCGCCCGAGTTGTTCGTCAGGGTGACCCAGCCGAGAAGATCGGCTTCCGAATCGTCCTCCGAGATCACCATCACGTAATCTGATTTCCAGTTGAGCTGGTTCGTCAGATACGAGACCTCGAGTCGTTGCCGTTCGCTCCGGCTGTTCGCCAGCCACACGAGGGTGGGTTCGGCGATGAGATCGTCGGGCACCTCAGGGAACGCGATGCGGCCCGGATAGTTGAACGTGATCTCGTCGCCGATCTTGAGGATGGTGCCGTTGTTGACCGAGAGCACTTCGGCCTGGATAGCCTCCTCCTTCTTCGTTTCGGGGTTGTATCGGTACACCGTGACGGTCCGGCCCACGTACTTCTCCAACAGCTTCTGCGGGCTCAGCAGGTCGTACCGGTAGTTCTGCTCGAGCACCTGAAACCGGGTACGTAGCGGGCGGACGTGCACCGTTTCCGTCTGAATCGCAGAGGCGACATCGCGATACTCGAGCTCCACCACGCCGATGCCTACCGGCAACGAGCGAACTTCGCGCACGAGCCCGAAGTTCTGGTTGTAGACCGTGATCGTGACGGATTCACGATCGTTGCGGTCAGACCGGACGCGCGGGATGGAACCTTCCGGCCCCACGCTCGTTGTATCCGTCACCAGAGCCGGGCGTGTCGCGCGCGCGTCGTCGCGCGGTCCCCGGTCGCCATGCGGGTCGGTCGTCTCGGCGCCGCCTGAAATCGCGAGGAGTCCTGCGACCAATGCCGCTCCTATTGATATCCGAATCATCTGTATCCTCTTTCGCTTCGTCCGGCCCGCGAGCCGTCTCGCGCGCTCCGGCAGATAGGACGGCAAAGCATGCGTCACTTGCACACGGCGTTCGGGAAGCGTCACGGGTCGCCCCGAGACGAACGGCTTCGCATCTTTGCTCCATGAGGATTCTCCCTTCGCTCGCGGTCCTGGCGGGCCTGACGGCGATCGCTGCGCCGGCGCAGGCGCAGAGCCGTTCATCGGCGCTCGCCGATCTGAGTTCGTCGTTCGAGGAATTGGCGTCGAAGGTGAGCCCGGCGGTCGTTCAGATCTTCGCCAGCGGTCTGTCGATCGAGCGGAGCGTCCAGGCTTCGGGGCAGGAGGGGGTCGTGTCGCGGCAGAGCGCGACGGGCTCTGGAGTGATCGTCGACCCGGCCGGCTACATCATCACCAACGCGCACGTTATCGCTGGTGCCACGCGCGTCCAGGTCTCGCTTTCGGAACGGGTGCCGGCCGCGGGCGAATCGATTCTCATGGGCCGGGGCGCGCTGCTCACGGCCGACGTCATCGGAGTCGACACGGAGAGCGACCTCGCCGTCTTGAAGATCGACGGGCCCGAAGTGCCGTACCTTCCGTTTGGCGACTCGGATCAGCTAGAGCAGGGAGAGCTCGTGTTCGCGTTCGGCAGTCCGCTGGGGCTGCAGAACTCGGTCTCGATGGGCGTCGTCAGTTCGGTCGCGCGACAGCTCGAGCCGGAAGGTTCGATGGTCTACGTGCAGACCGACGCGGCCGTGAACCCCGGGAATAGCGGGGGTCCGCTCGTGAACACCGATGGAGAGCTGGTCGGGATCAACACCCTGATTTTCTCGCGCTCTGGTGGAAGCGATGGACTGAGCTTCGCCGCGCCATCGAACATCGTCGAGAGCGTCTTCGTCCAGATCCGGGACGAGGGGCGCGTTCGACGGGGCGCCATCGGGGTGCGGGCCCAGACGATCACGCCGCGGCTGGCTGGCGGGTTGGGGCTCCCACGGCCCTGGGGCGTCATCATCAGCGACGTGACACCGGGCGCGCCAGGCGCAGCGGCGGGCCTGCGCATCGGCGACGTGGTGCTGCGCCTCGACGGAAAGCTGATGGAGAACGGCCGGCAGTTCGACGTCAACCTCTACCGGTATACGCCCGGCTCGCGGGTCACGCTCGAG
>JBGMQU010000059.1:13586-19724 GCA_048060725.1 Gemmatimonadota bacterium
CTCGGCCTGTTCGTCTCGGCGTGCGCGAGCATCGACGTGAAGACCGAGTACGATCCCGACGTGTCGTTCGACGGCCTGACGACGTTCGCGTGGCTGCCCGACCCGCCCCCGGACATGTCCACGAATCGGCCGACGGTCCGCCGCATCGTGAGGCAGGCGGTCGAGGGCGAGTTGCAGGCACTCGGGTACACGCTCGATCCGTTCGGAAATCCGGACTTCTGGATCAACGCGCACGTGCTGAGCGGTCGCACCGATGTTCGGAGCACCTGGGATTTCTACGGGTACGGAGGGGGGTACTGGATCTCGATGTGGGCCGCTCAGCGGAACACCTCGTTTTTTCAGGAAGGAACGCTGCTGCTCGACATGCTGGACCGTGATCGGCGGGTGAAGTGGCGCGGCATCGCCACGGGCGCCGTGGAGTCCGGTCAACGGGCGGCGGCGGACGCAGAGCGGGTGGTGACCCTCGCCGTCGCGAAAATGCTCGAGGGATTCCCTCCGTGATACTGGGGCCGGCCGCGGGAGTCCACCGATTCCACGCGCCGGTCATCGGGGTTTTCGGCGCCCTCGTCGGCGTGGCCATGCTTGCCATCCAGGCGGCCACGCTCGCTGCCCAGGCGGCCACGCCCCCTCCTCGAACGAGCATCGATCCCGACCAGGGCGGCCTGATCAAGTCGATGGGACAGCCACCCATCTGGAAGCCGTACCTGAGCCTCGTGGGCGGGTCGTATGCGCTTCCGGAGAAGGCAAGAGAGTTCGTGAGTTATGCCGAAGTCGGCGTCTTCCGGGACATCGGGACGCCGATCGCCGGTATCGCCGGTTACGCGTTCGAGGCATACGTGGGGGGCCGGTCCGGCGACGGCGGGGTGGATGGAGGGGCTCGGGCGCTCTTCCAGAGCCCGTTCCTCCGACTCGGTCTGGGCGTCGACTACAACTTCAGGGATACCCGGCCCGACCTCCTCGTCCGGCTGAACGTCCCGGTCCACCGAGGAGGCCTCATCTTCCCCGGCGGCAGCCTGCAGCTCAACTGGCTGCCCACCCGGAGCCACTCATGGCACGTGGGTCTCGAGGTCCCGGTGGGCCAGCCGTGGCGCGGCAATACCAGTCCTCCCGACGCCCACTACGCGATCGCCGACGCGCCCGAACCGGTCGTGGACGTTCGACCTTCGGCTCGCCTGCTCGACGCGATCGCCGACCTCGAGGAGTCGGCGCACTGGGTAAACCGGCTCAACACGCCCTTCATCGACCAGGGCAAAACGAGCCGTAAGAAGGCCTTCGAGGAGTTCGGGGAACTGGTCACGGAACTCGAGACCCGACTCGCGTCGACGGGGACGGGACCGGACGGTTCGCCCCCGGCGATCGTCGAGGTGGTTCGGTATCATGAGCGGCTCGAGCACGCCCTGTCGATCGCGGCGGCGCCCGAGGGAGGCGACCCTGGAGTGACGGATACCGGCCGTACTCTGTCCGCCCGGTTACGCGAGATCGTTCTGGACCGAACGATTTTCCCTTACAACTACCTCCTCGGTCAGCCGAAAAAGAAGGACTCGGTCCGCTCGTTCAGCCAGCAGGCCTTTGCGGATTGGCGGCGCTGGGTGGAAGCGGGGTCCCGCCTGCCCTCTGACCGTCAGGCGGCCGTTCTGTTCGTCGGGACCGAGCTCCTGAGGATCATCGAGGCCGAGCGCGACTTTACGACCGATGCCTGGGGCACGTCCCAACTCGGGTGGATTCCGCTTCAGTTCGGGCTGAGGCCGGAGCAGTACGACACACGCGCCGAACTCAATAACATCGTCGAGCGATCGGTCAACCAGAACTGGACCGCTGGAAACCGGGTCTGGTACGTCCAGAACGCGCAGTTCCAGTGGGAGCTGTCGAAGTCGATCGAACGTGCCGAGGACTACCACGTGTTGTGGTTGCACGACATCGCCGCGTTCAACGCCGCCGGAGATCCGGACCAGATCACGTTCACGCAGATGGTGGACTATTACCTGGCCAGCCTCACTCGCGCCGTTCGGAGATACGACGAGACGGGCAAGCTCCCCGTGTTCATGATCTTCTTCGATCAGCACTACTACGAATTGAACCGCAGCCGGCTCTGGATGAATGTTCTCGAGTCGCCCATGGAGAAGACGTTTCCGTTCCCCGCCGATCCGCGCTGGGACGGCCTCCGGGCCCGGCTTGCGGCCGCGCAGGCGGAGCTGCGCGAGGCGGTCGCCGGATCGGAGCGGCTTCAGAACGGGGCGGCGGAGTATGGCGAGGACTGGTTGTCGAACCGGGTCAAGGTCCACGTCAACGTGACTCAGCCGGCCGACCTCTCGTTCTGGAACAGCCAGATCTTCCCGCTCGCAGGGTATCCCGACAACATCATGCGGGACCATCGCAAGATCGTCTTTTACGACGTGTCGGAAGAGGATCCGTATCGCGGGATGGCGATTTACAGCGGCATGGGAATCGGCGAGCACTACATCGGGCCGACATGGGAAGATCGCGCCGTCATGGCACAGGGGCCGGCGCTTCTCACGCTCAAGGACGCGGCGCGTGAGCTTCTGCTCGGGCAGGGGTTCGCCGAGGACGAGATCCCCTATCCGCTCCGTCGTCGCCCGAAGGCGGCGAACTACGACGACATCATCGCGCGCGCCGCTACGGATCCGGGGAGTAGCGCGTACGCGATGGAGCTCCACAACGACGTCGGGTATGGGGAGAAGGAGATCAACGTCGTCAAGGCGGTGCTCTATACGCTGATGCCGCCGGGCTCGGTCATCATCATCCCCGACTCGTTGTGGAACAGCGCGTTCATGGCTTCGATGCTGGTCGGGAACTGCCTGCGGGGCGCCAACGTGCTGTTCATCGCACCTTCGCAACGCAACGCTCCGGGAGGTAATGGCTTCCCTCAGATGTCGAGGGCTCAGGAGTTGTGGGCTCGTCTGATTCTGATTCAGAAGCAGCTCGGCGACGAGATCGAGGAGGCCGGAGGGCTCTGCAAGACGGGGCTCTACGACATCGACGTTCCGGTGGCCGATGTCCCCGGGAGTGCCCGGCTCCTGCTCGAGGGGCTGGAGCGGAACGAATGGTTGGCGGAGTTGATGGGTCTCGGCCCCGACGTGTACGACCTTCTGAGGAACATGGAGTCCGTGCTCGAACGCGAGGGAATCGGCGCCGTGGAATACCGCGTGAAAGACGCGGTGGACCGGCGGCCCCAACTCCATCTGAAGGCGAACTACATGCCCACGCCGGAGGCGTGGAGTCCCCTCCTGGATCGGGCCGAGTTCGACGAACTCACGGTACAGTATGCCATCGAGCAGGCCCGGTTCGAGGCCGCCAGGACGTCGTACACGGACATTCGCGACGTGTATGACAACTTGCGGGAGGCCGAGTGGCGACTCCTGGACGGCTGGGCGGCCGATACCCCGATCGAGGAGCAGGATCGCGCCTCGGTCTACCTGATCGTGGGTTCGGCGAATCAAGACTACCGGTCCATGTATATGGACGGGGAAGCCGCGTTCGTGACTACGGGTGTCCAGGCGTTCCGGTCCGTCTTCGATTTTCTGTTTCTCGCGGGGTCCGCCACGTGGGTGGACACACTCGAAGAGCTCGAGCGCCTGTTGCCCGAGCAGTCAGGGTTCAAGTGGTGGCTGGGCCGTCTCATACGCGACGCGCTTTAGCAACCTCCCGGAGGGGGGACAGGGGCGTTTTCCGCATCGATTCAGTTGCCCGGTATGGGCATGACCATTGCATCTGGACCCCCCCGCGCTCCTGCCGTCGTCGAGCGAAGACACGGCGGAACGGTCTACTATTCTGGAGGATTGATGAAAGCACGTGCAGGGTTTGTCGCCGCGTTGGCGCTCATATTTGGCCTGTCCGCCCCGGTTTCGCGGGTGCAGGCGCAGGACGGCTGGTTCTTTGACGCAGAAGGCGGTGTCGTCGTGCCGCTCGGCGCGATGGCCGACGTCCTGAAGGCCGGCCCCACGTTCGGTGTGGCGGCCGGGCAGCAGTTCGAGAACGTCGGAATCGGCCTCAGCTTCGACGTCGACATCCTCTCGGGCGCGGAGCTGAACGGCCAGACGGGACCGAAGACGAACTTCTACCGTTATCACATCTTCGGCGAGTACAGCTTCATCGACCCGCGCGTGTCGAAGAACCAGGTGAACCTGGTGATCAGCACCGGCGGCACGACGCTCAGCGCGGACGGCCCCCAGAGTTTCTCCTCGACCTTCTTCTCGTTCGAGACGGGTCTGCATGCGGGGGTCGGCAAGGTTTTCGTCGAGGTTCTGTGGGGCGCGTTGTTCGCCGCCTCGGACAAGACCAGCCCGGTGTATCAGCAGGGGTTCGGAACGGTCTCGAACATCACCTTCAAGGGTGGCCTCCGGCTCTAGAAGGACTCCTCCCACCTCCTGCCTTGCCCTCGGCGATCTTTCGCTCGGACCCGCGACCCGGGTTCGAGTGAGAGTTGTGCCGGGCCGGGTGCGGCGCGACCTTAGGCCCGTTCCCGTTCCCGTTCCCGTTCCGTGGCCGCTTGCCCCGGCCCTTCGCCCTCCGGAGTTCATCACATATGCAGCCTGTTTCCGGCCGACCGCATGCTGCGGTTCGATCCTCTCGGTGCGTCCTCATTGCACTTACCATCGGAGTCCTGCCCGTCGCGGTGAGCGCTCAGGCGGCGTCCCCCGGGCAATGCGACTTCAGCGATGTGCCGGGCGCCGTCTGGTGGGGCACACGCTCCCAGATGACGGCCCGCGAATTCGCCTCCTATATCGCGCCGGTCTACTGGTTCTCCCCCGACGAACCGCTCCTGGCCGAAGCGACCGCGACCGGGCGTCGACGCCTGCTCACCAGCGGCGCGGACATCAGCATCCCGGAAGCGATGCCTTTCGAGGAGTCGACGGGTCGCCCGGTCGTCTACTACCAGGTCGAAGAGCTGGTCGAGATCGCCGGTGTGGAAATCGACGGGTGGGTCGAGGACGAGGCCGACATCAACGAGTCGATCATCGACTTCCGGGTGACAGGGGGCGTCAAGCTCGGGTTCTTCGCGTACTTCAGCGAGGACGCTGGAGTCGGAGGGCATGAGCACGACCTCGAGGCGGCGGAGTTCCGCGTGGGCATCGCCCGAAGCGGCGGGCAGTACCTGCAGGAACGAAGCGATACTCAGTGCGACGAACAGACGTACGTCATCGTCGTGATGTCCGTCTTCGCAAAGGCGCACGGGATCGTCTGGTTCTGGAATATCATCGACGTGGACGACCAGACCCGGTTCCCCATGCACCTCCTCGTGGAGGAAGGCAAGCACGGGCTCGCCACGGACAAGAACAGCGACGGGTACTTCACTCCCGGATACGACGTCTCGCGTCATGTGAACGACGCGTGGGGGGTGCGGGACATCATCAGCACCGGAACGTTGTTCAGCGGCGGATACCAGGCGTTCATGACGAAAGTCCGGCAGGACGAGCACCGGGTGTTTCCCCCGTTGCCGGAAGACAGCCCCGGTCGTACCAGCCTGAGGGAGCGGGGAGCCTACGACAACCCCTACGTCGAGTACGAGCTTCGGCCGTTGCCGCCCGCGTCCATGGGAGAGTTCGACGACCAGCTGTACAAGTTCATGTCCGACAAGGAAGTCCCCGGCTGGCCCAGGATACGCTACGTGTCGGATTTGCAGGGGTTCTTCCAGTGGGCCGATGAAGGCCAGATCGTGAAGTCCCTCGGCATCGCGCTCCGAGCGGATGGCGATCTCGGGGTCTCGTTCGTGTTCCCGCTGTTCATCGTGAAGAACCTCGAAGTAGGTATTGGCGGAGGCTTCCTCGTCCACCGCATGTATCTGAAGGACAAGGGGTTTCGCGACTTCGGGTGGCTGCTGATGTACACGCCATCCGCATCGCGCTGGATCGACACGTACGTGGCGGCGGGTGTCGAATGGGACTCCTTCGATGTCGTGCCGGAAGACCCGGAGAACCTTCCGGAGCCCGGCCCCGAGCCGACGCTCCTCACGATGACGGACACCGATTTCGTCTTCGAGACCGGGATCAAGTTCAGGGTGAACCTCTCGACATCGCCGCTCAAGTTTCTCGGGTTTCTCACCGATTTCTGGGGACTCCGGGCGGGAATCAAGAACAAGGGGTTCTTCACGATCGAGAAGCTGTCGTACGTGCTCGAGTT
>JBGMQU010000060.1:0-10895 GCA_048060725.1 Gemmatimonadota bacterium
GTGTAGTTCGTGGGCTCGGTCCAGACCTCGGCCGATTCCGACCAGCCGTCGCTGCCACGCTCGAAGATGAACGCGGTGCCCATGCCGTTGTCCTTGGCCGTCGCCGCGACGACCGCGATCTCACCGCCCGCCGCGATCCGCGCGCCAAAGCCGGCGTTGCCCTCGACGGTCGAGCCCGACAGGGACATCGAGGGCATCCAGTTGCCGTCGCTCTGTGTGTAGCGGAGGACCTGCGTGCCCGTGCCGATCCACAGCTCGTCGTCCACGACCGTGACCGACGAGCCGAATCCGCCACCGCCGAACCGGCGACGCCGTGTCACCGTGGTCACGGGTGGGAAGAACCGGTTGACGGGCGTCCAGGAGCCCTCATCGAAGCTGAAGCTGTACACGGAGCCCGAACCGCCCGCCGCGCCGGTTGCACCGACGAACAGCGTGGCGCCGTCCTCGGTCACGTACGGGTAGACGGCGCTGCCGAACGATCCGCCCTGCGCCGCGTCGGGAGCCACGAGGGGATCGCCGACCTGCACCCAGCTGCCGTCGTCCTGCCGGTTGAACAGGGTCACCGAGCCCGCGAGACGGGCGTTGCCCGCCGAAGCGCGCGGCGTACCGATGACGGCGTAGGGGCCGCGAAGCGCCATCGCCGAGCCGAAGCCGTCGCCGGCTGCGGCGGCCGAAGACGTGAGCTCGGCGGGTTGCGTCCACCCGCCGTCGCCACGTTCGAACACGTACACGGTGCCGGCGGGGCCGCTCGGGCCGCGCCCGTATCGTCCGCCGGAGCTACCGGCGGCGACGAGCGCGCGGTCGCCGTCGATGGTGACACGCGAACCGAACGTGAGGCCCTCGGGAGGCATCGCCGTGAGCATGCCGGTCTGCGTCCATCCGTCGCCGTCGTGGTCGAAGACATAGGCGACTCCGGAGGCGCCAACGATCATCCGGTCGCCGGAGACGGAGAGCGCCGAGCCGAACCCGGACACATCCGCGTCACCCGGAACGACGGTCGAAAGAATGTCCCACCCTTCGCCTGCACGTCCGTACACATGGACCATGCCGGAGGACGTCGGTCCTCCACGCTCACCGATGAGTACCTGATCGCCACTGACCGCGACGCCCGCGCCAAAGCCCTGCGCGAAGACCGCCGCGGGAAGAACCGCCATCGCCACGATGGCGCATACGGCGGTGGAAAGCCTGCTGAACGTTTGCATTTGTAACCCTTCCTCATGAACTCGCTACTCCGGACGGCTCGCGCGACGACCGTCGTGCGGGAAACCCATCCGGCCGACCACCATGCGGTGACCTATGACAGTTCTCTATTGCCGTTCGTTGTTCTCTCCGTCGTTCTCCCCGTCCTTCTCTCTGTCGTTCTCTCCGTCCGCGGACGGGGCCGACCCGTCGACGAGTGCGGCGAGGTCTGCGGCCGGGACGGCTCCGCTGACGCGACCCGCCTCCTGGCCGCCCCGAAAAACGATGAGCGTCGGGATGGCGCGAATCTCGAAGCGCTCGGAGGTCTTGGGGTTGGCGTCGGTGTCCAGCTTGGCCACGAGCAGGTCCCCGCTGCGCTCATGCGCGAGATCGTCGAGCGCAGGGGCCATCGCCTTACACGGACCGCACCAGTCTGCATGGAAATCAACCAGGACGGGCACCTCGGCATCGTCGATGAGTCTGTCGAAGTCCTCATCGACCACCTTGACCGGCCGATCGAGCAGAATCGGCCGACCGCAGTCGCCGCACTTCGGGCGGTCGTCCGCACGGCTCACGTCGATGCGGTTGAGCGTCAGGCAAAACGGGCAGCGGAGGGTAGCGTGCATCTTCGGAATCTAGCGCTTCGCGGCGGGCGCCGCGCCGTCGAGCCGGCCGGCGAGATGGTCGGCCACGCGACGCTCCATCCACCCGGGCCTCCTGCCGGTATCGCCCCGGCCGTAGTACCCGACGTGTCCACCCCGCCCGGTAACGATCAGGCGCAGCGCGTCGTTGGCCTCGATCATCGCGTGCGGAATCGAGCGCGCCGGGACGAGCGGATCGTCCTCGGCCTGGAGGAGGAGTGTCGGCACGCGCACTCCATCGACGAAGCGGGCGGCGCTGCAGCGCGAGTAGTAGTCCTCGGCGCTGGCGAATCCGTGGACCGGCGCGGTGAACGCATCATCGAATTCGCGCATGCTGCCGGCCGAGAGGGCCCGTTCCGACACCTGTCCGGGGAAGCGGCGCGCCTTCTCCTCGAGCTTCGCGCCGAGCGACCGCAGGAAATAGCTGGCGTAGAGTTTCCCGAGCCCCCGCTCCAGCGCATCCGCGCACAGGCCGAGCTCGTAGGGGACGGAGACTGCGGCCGCTGCGTCGAGCCCGGCGGCCGGTCCCGCGCTGCCGAGATGGACGAGCAGCGCGTTTCCGCCGAGTGAATACCCCGCGGCGGTTCGCCGCAGGCCCGGGAATTCTCGCTCGGTCCAGGCCAGCGCCCGGCGCAGGTCGTCGGTTCGGCCGGAGTGGTACGTCCCGAGCGTTCGGTTGGGCGACCCGCCGCACGACCGGAAGTTGAGCGCGATCGCGACGATGTCGTGTGCGGCGAGCGCCTCGGCCGTCGCGAGCATGTAACCCGAGCGGGCGCACCCCTCGAGACCGTGGAGCAACAGACACGTGGCCCGCGCCGGTTTGTCGAGATCGCGCACATCAAGGTCGAGGAAGTCGCCGTCGTCAGTGTCGATTCGGACGCGACGGTAACGCGGACGGAGTCGCGCCCGGCGCAGCCGCCCGCCGATGGTCTGCGCGTGCGGGTTGCCGAGACCGGGGAAGGGGCGGAACGTATGAGCGTCCGAGCCTTCTCGCCCCTCGAATCCTGACATTGCCTGTGCCGTCACCTGTCCTTCACCACCTGTTCGTCGGAGACGAGAACGCGTCTCGCCGGATGTTCGTCCTGCACGGCATATACGGTGCGGGACGCAATTGGGCGAGTTTCGCCGGCAATCTGGCGACCGCGAGACCCGAGTGGGCGGTCCTCCTCATCGACCTCCGTCTGCACGGCAGGTCGCGCGATTTCGAGCCTCCGCACGTCCTCGCCAGCTGCGTTCACGACCTCGTGGTGCTCGCCAAAGAGCTCGACGTCTCGCCCGATGCCGTGCTCGGCCACTCGTTCGGCGGGAAGGTGGCGCTGATGTCGGCGGCGGCGCTACGCCCGGCTCAGGTGTGGGTGATCGACTCGACGCCATCCCGCCGGAGCCCGGGCGGCAGCGCGGTCCGAATGCTCCAGATCCTTCGTCGGCTCCCTCGCGACTTCGCGAGTCGGTCGGAGGGCGTGGCGGCGCTCGAGAACGAAGGGCTCGCCACGCAGGTCGCTCACTGGATGGCCACGAACCTCGAACTCGTCGGCGGGCGATTCGTGTGGCGATTCGAGCCGGATGACATGGAGTCGATGCTCGACGATTTCTTCCGGCGCGATCTGTGGGACGTGGTGGAGCGGCCTCCCGACGGCACCGAGATCCACATGGTGCGAGCCAGCGAATCGGATGTCCTCCTCCCGCACGAGTTCGAGCGAGTGAAGAATTCGACCTCACCCTCCGTTCATGCCCACGAGATCCATGGCGGCCACTGGCTGCATCAGGACAACCCGGAGGCGCTCCTCGAGCTGCTCGTCGACCGACTGCCTCCTCGACGTCGCTACCACTCCTCGCGCCACGTCCCCGGCACCCCGGCCGGGTAGGGCACCAGCTTCCGGGCGGCCTGGTCGGCCGCGCAGGGGTCGAACTCGACGGCCACGAGGCCGTCCCCCAGATCGATCGACGACGGCAGGCTCGAGTCGAGCCCCACGAACACCGCGCCCCGGAGATCGACGTCGCCGAAGAATCGGAGGGATCCTCCTACGAGCACCAGCCCGCGCCACGCGAACCCGTTCGCCAATTCGAGATCGCCGTCCGCGACGATGACTCCTCTGCCGGAGTGTCCGGGCCCCAGGGGGCCCGGCGCCGTCAGTCGTACATACGGCCACCCGGCACCGGCCGGAGGCCACGCGTCGCCCGGGATCGTCGCGTCGGGAGAGGGAAGCGCCCCGGACGTGAAATCAGACCAGCGGAGCCCCGTGCGGCGCGCCGCGGTCGCCCCCGGCGAGGGAACGGCCAGGGGGGGTGCGCCGGCCAGGGCGACGGCTCCGGTAGCCACCGGTCCGGCTGCCACCACGCCGGCGCCCGCGGCGGACTGACACGCGAGCGGCGGGTGACCCGTGATGTACCCGGCGGCCATCCCGGCGCGGATCGACCCCGGGGCAGACGCGACGTCGATCGACAGGGCGGCGTCGAAGGCGGGGGCGTCGCCGACCCAGAGCACGCGGCTCACCGTTCGCTCGATCGTCCTCCCACGATCCACGATCGCGCCGAGCGACTCGATCAAGTAGAGGCTCCCGCCCACGGCTACGTCGAGCAGGGGCTTCGACCGGATGGTCGCGCTCCCGTCCTCGAGCGTGATGGCCCGCAGGGGCGGGGGGCGGCCCGAGTACGTCTGTGCGGTCGCCAGGCCCGCCTCGGCGGCGTGATAGGCCCGGGTTCCCACGGTGTGGGAACGAGCGGCCTGAAGCTCCATCCACGACATCAGGAGCCCTGCTCCGCTCAGTACGCCGAGGATCGTCAGACCGAGAAGCACCGTGGGGAGGACAAAGCCTCTCGAATTTCGCGCGTTTTGCATGCGTCAGAGAGGCGCTCGCCGTCATCGGCCTCTCAACGCCATGTCCTGCAACGAGGTAGCGATGGGGCAGCGCGGAGGTGATCCGCGACGGCGACTGTAGCCACCGAGCGACAGCCGACACGGGCCCCGGTCCGCCCCTCCTGTGTCCAACTTCGTGGGGCGCAAACGGTTATGGAGAGCGGTCCCGCGGCGCCACGAATCTTGCGCCTCCATCCGATCGGAAACACGTGCGAACCGGCCCTTTTTACGGACGGACAAGATGATCGGTCTCACCAAAATACGCGTCTCTCTCGGTGTGGGGATTCTCGCCCTGACGGCCTTCGCCCGGCCCGCGCTCGGACAGGAAGAGTGCCGGGGTTGGGCACGGAGTTGCGCCAGCGTCGATGTTCGAGTCGAGGGTGAACAGCTCATTTTCTACTCTCCCAACATGATCATCGAGACCGACGAACCTTCCGAGACCGAAGACGGTTCCGAGCGGGTGACCGTGCTGCCCGTAGACTCTGACGGAGCCCCGTTCGCCACCCCGCTCGCTACGGCGGCGGCCCCGGCCACGGGGGCCATGGACGACCCCGGCAACATCTCTTGTGACGAAGACGAATCGTATCTGGAGGGGGGACGCGGAATCGACGAGTCCGACAAGCGTCGCTGCGGACGACCGGTCGGTGCGCTCGTTCTGCTGGCGCTTCCTGCGTCGCTCTTCCTTCTCGCCCCGGACGGAACCGACGAGGTGACCGTCGAGGGACCGCCCAACCAGCCCGTCTCGACTCCGGGCGACTCGCCCGTGGATGACGGAACGGGAGACGGCGCCGGCGACGGCACCGGTGGAAACGACGGCGACAACTCGGCCGGAAACGGCGACAGCTCGGCCGGCAACAGCGGGAACAACGGGAACAACGGCGGCAACAACAACTCGGGGAATACGGGCGGTAACTCCGGCACCACCGGCGGCGACTCCGGAGGCAACTCTGGCACCACCGGCGGTAACTCCGGCACGACCGGCGGCAGCTCGGGACACAATCCCGACGGCGACGATTGGGGCCCCTATCATCCGGGCGCCACGCCCGGAGGCGCCGCGCTGCCTCCGATCTCGCAGGTTCCCGAGCCGATCAGCACGACGCTGTTTGGGATCGGTCTGGTGGGATACGCCAGCGCGCGGCTGCGCAGGCGGCGGGCCGGCCTGTCGGACGAAGACTAGAAGACTGTCCAGGAGCTGAGCTATCGCTCGGCTTCCAGCTCCGACAGCCAGGCCTCGACCGCCTCTCTGAGCGCCGGTAGCGACAACGCGCCGTTCTCGAGCACCCGGTCGTGGAACTCGGTGATCTCGAAGCGCTCACCGAGGCGTGCCCGCGATTCTTCTCTCAGGCTCAGAAACTCGAGTTGCCCGAGCTTGTACGCGAGCGCCTGTCCGGGGGTCGTGATGTAGCGATCTACTTCGTTCTCGATGTTTTCGCGCGCGAGCAGCGTATTCTCCGTGAGGAATTCGATCGCCTCGTCCCGCGACCATCCGAACGCGTGAATCCCCGTGTCGACGACCAGTCGGCTGGCCCGCCAGGCGTCGTAGGACAGCATCCCCAACCGATCGAGATCGCCGGAGTATGCCCCCATCTCGTCGGCCAGTCGCTCCGCGTAAAGCGCCCACCCCTCCACGAACGCGGTGGCACCCAGGTGTTTTCGAAACTCCGGGATGCCCTTCAGCTCCTGGGCCACCGCCGTCTGCAAGTGATGGCCCGGGAACCCCTCGTGAAAGGTCAACACCTCTGCCTGGTAACGTGGTCGAATCTCGGGCCGGTACGTGTTCACGAAGAAGATCCCCGGCCGTGATCCGTCGGGTGCGGGTTGCCGATAGTAGGCGACGATACTCTGGGGGGCCTCGTAGGAGGGAATCGGCCTCACCGTAAGCTCGGCGCGCGGGGTAACGCCGAACCACTGCTCGGTGACGGCCATGGCGCGTCGCGTCGCGGCCTCGGCAGTCGAGACGATCTCCGCTGGCCAGCGGAAGTACATGTCCGGGTCGGCGCGAAGCCGGCTTCGCATCTCTCCCAGATCGCCCGTCCCGAGCGTGGCCTCTCCGAGCGCTCGCATCTCTTCACGGATCTTGTCGAGTTCTCGCAACCCCGTTTCGTGTATCACACGCGGAGTGAGATCCAACGTTGTAAAATCTTTTATTAGAAGTACATAACACTCGTCGCCGCCCGGGAGAGAGGTCAGGCCGGCGTGCTCGGAATCGCGGGCCGCCGGATACAGTTCGTCACGGAGGAAGTCGCGGAGTCGCTCGTACGCCGGACGGATTCTGAGGGTCGCGGCCTCTCTGATTTCCGTACGAAACCGACGCCGCGCGTCTTCGGGCCAACTGTCCAGGTTCACGCCCGCGGGGGCGTAGAACGGCCATTGGTCGGCGGGGCGCTCCAACAACGCATCCAGCTGGACGATCGTGCGGTCGACGGAGGCGCGCGGGGCGACGCGAGCGCGTTCCATCCCCGAACGCAGGTTCGAGATGTAGTCGTCCATGTAGTCGGCGATCGCGTTCCATCTCGCGATCATCCGGTCTCCGGCCTCCGGGTCGGTCACGGGCTGCGCCGCGACGATGTTCAGGAACGCGAGCTGGATGCCCTCGCGGTGATCGACGGCCCATACCTCGGGCTCGCACACCTGTTGGGCGAGCTCGCGACCCAGTTCCTGCTCGAGCGCGAGATACGTGAGGCGGTCCGCGCGATCCAGATCGGACGGGTCGATGACGGCCAATTCGTCGAAGAACGTCGCCACGGACTCGCGGCGCCGTTCACGCCCCTGGGCGGTGATGTTCGGGACGCGGTCATCGAACTCGTGAACCCCGAGGTACGTGGCTTCGAGGGGGTGCCATTCCAGGTACCAGTCCCAGTAGCGGGCCGCGACGTCGGCGATCTGGCCGTTGCCGCCCTCCCGTGACTGCACCCCGTCGCCCACCGGCTCGCAGGCCGCCAGGAGCAGACCGAGCGCCAGAACGGCCCCGCCGGTGTGTCGAATGCGGCGCGGTGTGGTCGGATCTCGAAACGGCGTCTCGGGTTTCACAGTGCTGGCAACCTGCCGGGGCTCCGCTGTGTTGTCGGCGTCCTCGGTTCGTTCGAACGCGACACTACGCTAGATTGTCGCCGAAGATGCGGTCGTTCGGTGATCGACCGCAAAGGCTCGGGGGAATTACCAACGCGGAGGACGTCCGTGTCAGACCCGTTTTACGTATCGCTGGCATCCGTGAGAAAGATCGAGGGAGTGCACCGGCGGGCCACGCTCGCCGACGGTTCCGAGATCGACATGGGCGTCCATGGCGCCATCAAGGAACACTACCGGATCGATACGATCGATCTCCCGTTACCTGTCGACTACATGGTCGCGACGACCGGCGGCTGAATGCTCGGAACCCTCAACGGCGCACTGGAAGTGCGCGGCATTCGCCTGCCCAACGGAGACATCACGGCCGAGGTCGAGGGGATCAACGAGATCGTCGATCGTGTCCCCGTGCTCACGCGCATCAACGTCCACTACCGGCTGCGGATTCCGCACGGCACGCGGGAGACGGTCGATCGCGCGCTCGAGCGGCACGCGTCGAAGTGCCCCTCGGCGAGGTCGATCGAGGCCGCCATCGACGTTCGATGGACCGCCGACATCACCGAGCTGCCCCCGGACGAGCCGACGGGATGAGTCGAGGTCTGAGCGTGCTGACGCTCGTCGCGCTGGGTGTGGCGGTGGGGGGCGGCGCGAGCTGGATCGTCGCCGGCGGACGGGGCGACGGACGCGACGATCTCCTTCGCGATCTGGCAAGTCGTCAGGCCGAGCGACTGGGCGACGTCGCCGGGTCAGCGGCGGCCGGGGCCGAGACGACCCGGGCGGTGGCGATGTCGCAGTTCTACCGGTTGCAGGAGTTTCGGCGGCTCGGCGAAGAGGGCCAGGCCGTGGCGTGGGTGGTTCCGATCCCCGCCGGCAGAGAGACGGATCCGATCGCGGCGGCGGCGGGCGGCGCGTCGATCCGCATCCCGCGCATCGCTCTCGACCCGGGGGCTCGCGATACGTGGGCCCGCGAGGTCGGGAGGCTGTCGGGGTTGGAAGGGACGATCGACGCGCGGATTTTTGAAACGTTCGTGCAGGTCCGCGGCTTCATCGACGAGCACCCGTGGCCGCTCGCGCCCGGGTTGTCCGGAGTGCGCGGTTCCGAGTGGGCCAGCCCGGATGTCACCGAGCAGTGGTTGTCGCTCAACCGCACGCTGGTCTCGCGAGTCGACGCGCTGATCGCGGGTCTGTGACGGCGTGACCGCAGTCGCTCCCATGAAGGGTTTTTCTGTGAGGACCCTCGTGCTCGGTACGCTCGCCCTGGCGGCGTGCTCTGGCCGTGATTTCGATGCGCCCGCTCAGCCCGGCGAGTGGACCGGGGGCGACGGCGTTCGCTGGCGATCCCTCGCCATCCCGAAAGAAGGGGACGCGGGGTTTACCGCGATTCCGCCCGGGTGGTCGGGGATCACGTTCGAGAATCGCCTCGGCCGTGAGGCGCTGGCCGAGAACCAGTTGCGCACCAACGGCAGCGGGGTCGCGCTCGGCGATGCGGACGGCGACGGCAGGGTCGACATATACCTCGCGCGGCTGGACGGGCCGAGCGTGTTCTACCGCAATCTCGGTGACTGGCGTTTCGAGGACGTGACGGCGGAGGCGGGTTTGGGGGACGCGGGCCGGTTCTCGACGGGCGCCGTGTTCGCGGACGTCGACGGCGATGGCGATCCGGACCTGATCACCACGGCGCTCGGCGGCGGAACGCGCGTCTTCCTGAACGACGGAGAGGGCCGATTCGCGCCGGGCACCGATCTCGGAGGGGACCTCGGACGGGAAACGGGCGCGATGACCGCGGCGCTCTCGGACATCGATGGCGACGGCGATCTCGATCTGTACGTGACGAACTACAAGGCCCGCTCGGTGCTGGACCTGTTCGAGCCGGAGGAGCGAGCCTTCGCCCGAACTGTCCGGGAGACCGAGACGGGGTTCGAGATCGCGCCCGAATTCGCCGACCACTACGAGTTGCTCTGGCGGGGGAGCGAGGTGCGCCGGCTGGAGTTGGGCGAACCGGACGAGCTGTACTTGAACGACGGCCACGGCGGGTTCACCCGGGTCGATCCGGCGGACGGAGCGTTTCGCGACCACGAGGGGTCGGTACTGGAGACCCTCCCCCGCGACTGGGGCCTGGCCGCGAGGTTCGGAGACCTCGACGGCGACGGCGATCCGGACCTCTTCGTGGCCAACGACCTGCACACGCCGGATCGCGTCTGGCTGAACGACGGGTCGGGGTCGTTTCGGGCCATGGATCCGGCCAAAATCCGGACGACGAGCGCGTCCACGATGGCCGTCGACTTCTCGGACGTCGATCGCGACGGGTCGATCGACGTGTTCACCGTCGACATGCTTTCGCGCTCCTCTCGCCTCCGAAAGACTCAGGACCCTGTGGCGCGGGTCGAGCGCGGCCTGCCCGGCGAGGAGACAGTCACCCAGCAGGTCGCCCGTAACGCGCTCCTCGTCCGCCGGCCCGACGGGACGTACCCCGACATCGGCCGGTATGCCGGCGTGGAGGCGTCGGACTGGTCGTGGTCGGCGCTGTTCGTCGACGTGGATCTGGACGGGTACGAAGACATCCTCATCTCCAACGGGCACGTCCTCGACCTCATGGACGCGGACACGCAGCTCCGACTCCGGCAGGCCATGATCGGGGATTGGAGCGAAACCTCGCTGTTCTACGATCGGCTCCCGCTGCTCAACGTTGCGTTTCGGAATCGTGGGGATCTCACGTTCGAAGAGGTCGGCAGCGAGTGGGGGTTCGGCGAGGCCCCGGACGTGTCGCACGGCACGGCCCTCGGCGATCTCGACGGCGACGGTGACCTCGACGTCGTCGTGAATCGCCTCGACGCCCCGGCCCTCGTGCTCCGAAACGATGCGGTCGCGCCGCGGCTCGCGGTCAGGCTTCGCGGCGCCGGGTCGAACACGGCGGGCGTCGGGGCCACGATCGTCGTCCGGGCTTCGGGCCTCCCGGCCCAGACGAAGGAGATCGCCGCGGGCGGGACGTACCTCTCCGGTTCAGAGGCACTCGCGACGTTCGCCATGGCGAGCGCGCCCGACGCCGTCATCGAGGTGCGGTGGCGCGACGGGAACGTCTCGGTCGTCCGGGACGTCCGACCCGACCGTCTCTACGAAGTGCGGGAAGCCGGAGCGGTGGATCCGGCTGCGGA
>JBGMQU010000060.1:10995-15806 GCA_048060725.1 Gemmatimonadota bacterium
GCGCTCGCCTGGCACGATCTCGACGCCGACGGTGACGCGGATCTCGTCGTGACGGCGGGCGCCGGTTCCCCCCCGGGGCTGTACCGCAACGACGACGGTGAGCTTCGGCGCGTGGCGCTCGGCGGGCCCGAGGTCCCCGTGGACCAGGCCGGCGTGATTCCGCTGCCCGACGGCCGCGGCGCGGCACGGCTGCTCCTCGGGCTGTCAAACTACGAGGCGGCGGACGGTGATCTGACTGCCGTCCCGTCGGTGATCGCGCTCGATCTGGGGGAGGGGGCTCTCCGCGGGTCCGTCGCCGCGGCCGACCTGGTCGGCGTGGCCGCGGGCACGGTCGACGCCACCGGGGTGCTCGCGGCGGCAGACGTCGATCTCGATGGCTCGATCGACCTGTTCGTCGGCGGCCGCGTCCGGCCGGGCCGCTACCCGGAGCCCGCATCGTCGCGGCTCCTCCTCGGTCGTCCCGGCGGCGTCTTCGCGCCCGATCCCTCGAATGCTGCCGCGCTCGAAAACATCGGAATGGTCACCGGCGCCGTCTTCACCGATTACGACGTCGATGGAGATCCGGATCTCGTTCTGTCGATCGAATGGGGACCGATACGCATCCTGCGGAACGACGCCGGACGTTTCACGGATGTCACTTCTGAATTGGGAGTGGCCGGGATCACCAACCGGTGGAACGCGGTGACGGCCGGCGATTTCGACGGCGATGGCCGTCCGGATCTTCTCGCCACCGCATGGGGTCGAAACACCGAGTACCGGGCGACGGCGGACGCTCCGCTGTTGGCCTACTTTGAGGATGTGGATCGCAACGGCACGCTGGACGTGATCGAGGCGCAGTTCGACGAGCGGCTGGGCGACGTGGCTCCCCTGAACGGGTTCGGGCGCATGGCGGCCGCCATTCCGGGGCTGGTGTCCCGCGTGAGGACGCATGCGGGGTACGCCGATGCGACCGTCGCCGACGCGTTCGATGGCGAGCCGTCCGGTCTGGTGAGCGCCACCGACATGGCGCACTTCGTGTTCTGGAACACGGGTGAGGGATTCGAGGCGGACGAGTTGCCCGTTCGGGCCCAGTGGGCACCCGCGCTGGGAATGGCGGTGGCGGACGTCGACGGCGATGGGCTGGAGGATGTGTTCCTGTCTCAGAACTTCTTCGCGACCGACGAGGATTCCCCCCGGTACGACGCGGGGCAGGGGATGTGGCTGCGCTCGGTCGGGGACCGAACCTTCGAGACGCTCGGCTCCGACCGCACCGGGATCGCCCTCGCCGGTGACCAGCGGGGCGCCGCGGTGGCGGACATCGACGGAGACGGACGGGTAGACCTCGCGGTCGGGCAGAACGGGGGCCGGGTCGCCCTCTTCCACAACGTGCACGCGGCCCCCGGCCTGCGTGTGCGTCTCGTCGGTCCGGCCGGAAACCCGTACGCGATCGGTGCGTCGATGCGGATCGTGTACGCGGACCGCCTCGGGCCGCGGCGGGAGATCCGGGCGGGGTCGGGGACGGGCTCCCACGATGATCCGGTGCAGATCCTGGGGCTGTCGGAATCGCCGACGGCGCTCGAAGTGATGTGGCCCGGAGGACGCGTCGAGCGCGTGCCGCTGGACGCCGAAGCCATCGATGCCGGCGAACTGGACGTCCGGGTGGTCGCCCCCGGCGTTGCGGTCGCCCCCGGCGTCGAGGGAGGCGGGCGGTGAGTGGGCGGCCAGTGAACAAGCGGCCGGCTCTCCCCTCCATCCTCCCGTCGCCACTCAGGCTGTGGCTCTCGATCTCGATCGGGCTGTCGGTGTTCATGCTCGCCAACACCCTCTACCTGGTCGCGAACCGGTTGGCGGACCTGGCGGGCCTGTCGTTCTTCGCCGTCGGCGAGACGTCGCTGCCGCTGCTGTTCCAGGCGATGGTCCTCACGCATACGGGCGGGGGGCTGCTCCTCCTGTCGCTCATGTTTGGCTTCCTGATCGCGCACCTGCCGAGCGTTTGGAAGCGGAGGCATCGGGCCTCGATTCTCACCGGGGTCGGACTCGGGCTGGTCGGCGGGGTGCTGGCGGTCAGCGGTCTGTTCATCCTCACTGCGGCGGCGACGCGCGATCACAGCTGGGCCTGGTGGGCTCACGTCGCGGCCGCGGTGTTGATCGTCGCCGGGTACGGGGGGCATCGGCTCGTCAGTTACGCACGACCGGCGCGCGAGCAGGCCCGCCGGTTCGCGCTGCTGGTGGGCGGCCTGTTCGTGGTTGTCGTCGGGCTCCACGCGTTGACGCGCCGGGACGTGCAGCTCACGCCCGAGGCACGGTCGGCGCGCGAGCTCGGGCTCGAACGCGGGCCCGGCGGCCGAGATCGCGACGTGTCGGAGTTCACCGACGCCGACTTCGTTCCGCAGGGATTCGTCCCCCCGGAGAGTCCGTTCTTCCCATCGGCTGCGACCACCTCGACGGGCACGTACCTGCCGGCCCGGATCATCACCCGGTCGGCCGCGGGTGACCTGGCCGACCAGGTCGCCGCCGAGGTCGCGGCCGAGGTCGCCGCGCGCGGGTTTGCGTCCGGGACGCGGATCGGGGCGGGGGCGTGCGCGCGCTGCCACGCCGACGTGACCGAACAGTGGGCGGCCTCGGCGCACCGCTTCGCCTCGATGAACAACCCCTTCTACGAGGCGACGGTCAACCTGCTGCGCGAAGAGTCGCTCGAAGCGGGCCCCGCGGTCGAGGCGCACCTCGCCGCGGACGATCTGCCGGCCGGGGCGAGCGGGCGCGTGAAGAGCAAATGGTGCAGCGGGTGCCACGACCCCGCGCTGATGCTTGCCGGAAGCATGGACGATGTCATCGATCGGACGACGGTCGAGGCGCAGGCGGGCCTGACCTGTCTCGCGTGTCACGCGATCGACCGGATCCACGATCGGACGGGGAACGGCAACTACAACATCGCCGACGAGCAGGAAGATCCGTACGTCTTCGCCGACGCGGAAGAAGGCTCGTGGCGCGAGTTCCTGCACGATGCGGCGCTCAAGGCGAAGCCGACGGTGCACATGCGCCAGATGCTCGCGCCGGTCCTGCGCACGCCCGAGTTCTGCGCGACGTGCCACAAGGTCAGCCTGAGCGAGCCCGTCAACAACTACCGGTGGCTTCGCGCACAGAACGAGTACGACAACTGGCACGACAGCGGAGTGTCGCTAAACGCCTCGCGGACGTTCTACCTGCCCCCGAATCGGCGCGTCTGTCAGGATTGCCACATGCCGCTGGAGGAGGCCCCGTTGGGTGATCTGTCGGCGGAGAACGGCATGGTGCGGTCGCACCGGTTCCTCGCCGTGAACACCGCGCTGCCGTTCGTGCGGGGCGACACCGCGACGATTCGCCGGATCGAGGAGTTTCTGCGGACCGATCGGCTGCGGGTCGACGTGTTCGCGATGCGGCGTGCCGGAAGCGACGAGGCGCTGATGCCTCTCGATGCCCGTCGGCCGGGGCTGCGGCCCGGCGAGGAGGTGACGTTCGATGTCGTGGTCCGGAACCTCGGGGTAGGGCACACCTTCCCGGGCGGGACGAACGATTCGAACGAGGGCTGGCTGGAATTCACCGTACTCGACGATCAGGGCAACGAGCTGGCCCGGAGCGGGGCCGTCGGGGCCGATGGGTATCTCGACCCGCTGGCCCACATGTACAAGGCGTTCATCCTCGACAGGAACGGCGACCCGATTCAGAAGCGAAACGCGCAGGACATCCACGTTACGGCCGCGCAGAACGTGGTGCCCCCCGGAACGGCCGACGTCGCGCACTATCGGGTAACCGTTCCGAATGGGACGACGGCGCTGACCCTCCGGGCCCGCCTCCTGTGGCGGAAATTCGACCGCCCATATACGGAATTCGCATACGCGCGAAACCCCGAAGGGTTCAGGTCCTTCGATGACGTGCCGGATCTGCCGATCACCGAGATCGCCGTGCACGAGGTCGTCCTGCCGGTCGGTACGACGCCCGCCGCGGATGCCGAGGCGGGCGGGGCAGCCCGGAGGGGCGAGGCGGCCGGGGCAGCCCGGAGGGCCGAGGCGGGCGGACAGGCGGTTCCCATGTGGATTCGGTTCAACGACTACGGTATCGCACTTCGCAGGGAAGGGAACCGCCGCGCCGCTCGCGCTCCGTTCGCTGCGGTCGAGCGACGGGAGCCCGGCCGCGTCGACGGGCCGCTCAACCTCGCCCGGTTGGCGCTTGAAGAGGGGAATCTGGAGGCCGTGTACGAACATCTCGAACGAGTAGAGAACACGGGCGTCCGCGATGCGCGCGTCGATTGGGTGTGGGGAGGAGCCCTCCAGGCCGACGGCCGCTACGTCGAGTCCGCTCAGGCATACCGCTCCGTGCTCGTCGCGTTCCCCGATGATCGCCAGGCGCGGTTCCAACTCGGACGCACGCTCTACCTCGACACCCGGTACTCTGAAGCGATCGACGCGTTCGACCTCGTGCTCGCGATCGACCCCGAACACCGAGAGGCACACTACAATCGGATGCTTTCGCTTCGCTCCCTCGGCCGCGACGAGGAGGCGGCGCTCGCGGAAGCGGCCTTCGAGCGTTATCGAATCGATGAAGCAGCGACCGCGCTCGGACTGCGATTCCGAGCGGAGAACCCCGGAGTCAACCTGATGGCCACGCCGATCCACACGCACGACGTGCCCCTCTCTACGGAGGGCCGTCTCTCGCCGGAGGGCCGTCGGTGAGAACGCGTGGGCTCCCCCGGGGGGCGTGTCGCGCGGCGTTTGCTCTCGCCCTTACGTCTGCGGTTTTTGCGGCGTGCGCAGACGCCGAACCGGTCGTGGAAGAGCGCCCCGAATATACGCGAC